>CALUQC010000081.1 GCA_944322805.1 uncultured Bacteroidales bacterium
GAAAAGTCCTCAGGATTTATTATCCGGCTGATTATCCGCTCGTTGGAGCCGTCCATTATTATGATAAGGTCTGCCTGTCCGGCTTCTTCCGCGGTGATCCTGTGTGCGGAGTGCGTCCCGTAGGGTACGTTCATGCCCCGCAGCATACGGGCCGCAGGCGGATAAATCGGATTGCCTTCCTCTTCACGGGATACGGCGGCTGAACTGATGTCGAATTCTTCTTCCTTCCCGGCCTTGCGGACGAGGTCTTTCATTATGTATTCCGCCATCGGACTCCGGCAGATGTTCCCATGGCATACGAAAATTATTTTCATATATTTACATGTGAATGGGGCCGACCCCGAAAAGTCAAGCCCCTTTTCAATGACACTCTGTCCGGCATCCGGCATCAGAATCTGTCCATCAGAGCGAAAATTTTCTCTCTGACTTCTTCGATTGTACCCGTGCCGTCGATTTCGCTGTATTTGCCTTTCTTCTTGTAGTATTCTACCAAAGGCTCCGTTTTGCCGTGATATGTCTTTATCCTGTTGGTGATGGTTTCGTCGCTGGCATCGTCTGCTCTGCCTTCGATGGATGCCCTGTGTTTGATGCGCTCCCTGATCATCTCGTCCGGAATCATTATGGACACCACGGATGTCACTTCTTCCGATGTCTTGGAGAGCATTTTGTCGAGGGCTTCCGCCTGGGCCGCAGTCCTCGGGAATCCGTCGAGAAGAAAACCGTTCACTCCCTTTACGGTCCTGAATTCGGACTCTATCATGCCTTCCACGATTTCGTCCGGTACGAGGGCTCCCGCATCGATAAGCGACTTCGCTTTCAGTCCGAGTTCGCTTCCTGCAGCAATTTCCTTGCGGAGCAACTCTCCGGTGGAAATATGGCGGAGATTGTATTTTTCAACCATAGCTGTGGCCTGGGTGCCTTTTCCTGCTCCCGGAGGCCCAAAAAGAATAAAATATTTCATATGAATGAGCTAATATTATTATAAGGTATGCCCCGAATCAGCCTTTGTCTTCATCGAGGATGTATATGTCTTTCAGATTCCGGCCGATTTCATTGTAGTCGAGACCGAAGCCGACTATGAAGTCATTCGGGATTTCCATGGCCACGTAGTCGAGATGCAGGTCCTTTCTGCATGCATCCGGTTTCAGGAGCATGGTGCAGATGTATGTTTCGGCAGCACCTTTCTCCGCCAGGATTTTTTTCAACTCCAAAATGGTGTTTCCGGAGTCTACGATATCTTCTATTACTATCACTCTCCTGCCTGATATGTCGGCAGTCAGCCCCATGACCTGGCGCACTTGTCCGGTACTTTCGGTACCGCAGTATGATGACAGTTTCGTGGATACTATTTCGCAGTTGAACGTCAGCCTTTTCATCAGTTCCGCAGTGAAGAGAATCGAGCCGTTCAGTACGCACAGCAGCACGGGGATGTCCGTACAGCCGTCGAAATCTGCATTGACTTTATCCGCAACGGCATCTATCGCTTTTTCGATGTCTTCGTACGGGATGAAAGTCCTGAATGTCTTGTCAAAGAGTCTGACACGTTTCATAGTCGGAAAGTATATGTAAAACAAGATCTGCAAATATACGCAGAAGCCGAGAGCAATGCAAGAGGCCGAAGGCAAATGCAAACAAAGTTTGCATGCAGGCGAGGACTTTTGCATAGCCGAGGCGCGACAGTATAAGTGGCCGCGAAGCGGACAAATAACGCAGAAGCCGAGAGCAATGCAAGAGGCCGAAGCACCCGCGGTGTCATCTCGAGCGAGCGCAGCGAGTCGAGAGATCTGCTCCGTCAAATGGACTGATATAAGCCTGGCAGCTTTTCATTGCTCCCTCAACTCAAAATGACGGTGAAGCCTGCTCTGTCCGCCTGAAACGGCATAAAAAAACGGAAAAAAGATGAAAAAAAAGAAAAACATGCATGTGATGCACTGTAAAACAACAAAAAGAATCAGTCCTTTCAATAGTTTTGGACAGGAAACATCGGTTATGTGCTGCGGAATATTTTATATTGCCTTTATTCTTTCCATATTTTGCGAAGCCGGCATTGACGGAAGCGGAAATACGGACGATGAATTCATGGAAGCCGTTCTCGGTCTGACAGGTTGCGAAACGGCGGAGGAACTTAACGAGTATGAAATCGACAGATATTACGAATTATATTCGATGCCTTTGCAGCTTAACTACGCATCCAGAAGCCGGCTTCTTGCAAGCGGACTTTTTTCGGCGTATCAGGTAGCCGTATTGACGGATTACAGGGAGATGGCGGGCGACATCCTTTCGATAGAGGAACTTTCTGCACTGGACGGATTCGGACATGATTTCGTGTCCTGCCTGAAATATTTCATCTCGCTTTCTTCGTCCGCTCTGCCTGGCCGCTCATCCGTGCCCGGAAAGCATGTACGGAATTCCCTTACACTGAAATCCGGTATCAGGAACATCTCGGACAGACCGGAGCCGGAAGGGTCTTATTCGATGAAATACAGACTGTCTGTCAGCGACATGTTCGAGGCTGGAATTTCATTGAGAAGCGCATATGGAAAGCCGCATTTGCCTCCTGAAACTTATTCGTTCTTTGCGGCCGTCTACGGGAGAAAATTCCCCGGCAAGGTGGTAATCGGGGACTATAATCTCAGATTCGGGCAGGGACTGGCCATGTGGTCCGGATTTTCCATGGGCGGACTGGCTTCTCCGGATGCATTCGTCCGCAGCCCGTCTGGTATTTCTCCGTATAATTCATATTCCGGAGAAGGCGCCTTCAGGGGTGTTGCGGCGGATTATTCAAAAAGGCATTTCAGCGTTTCCCTGTTTGCCGCCGGTCTCGGACTCCGGGAATTGATGGAAGGGGAAGAGGAAATATCCCGTGATATCCTGTATGGTACCAGTCTTGGCTGGTATGGGATGGCCGGACAGGCATCTCTGACGGGGTATGCCGTATCTGCAATCCCGTGTGGCGGAGACGGGACCGGGACGTCAGTTCCTGAGGAAGCGGGAAGTGATGCATTCCGGGCCGCAAAATGTTCTGCAGATGCGAAATTTTCATTCGGAGGCACTGTCCTGTTTGCCGAAGCTGCCATTGACTTGAAAGACCCCGGTTTTGCCGCCCTTGCCGGATGCAGGACCCATATTTCTGATGCCCATGATGTTGCATTTATGGCAAGATATTATCCTGAGTCCTATCTCCCGGACTATTCCGGGGCCGCTACAAGCGGGACGAAATGCAGCAACGAATACGGCGTTTCGGCCGCCTGGTCACATTCTGCCGGACAGTGGATACCGGTATCCGGCAGGACAGGCTTCGGCTCCTCCGAAAAACGGTTTTCCGGAACTTTTTCCGTAGATGCAGCCTGCTCTCCGGGACCGAAATATGGGGTAGACACATCTTCCGTACAGGTGAAAGTGCAGTTGAAGGAAAGCATCAGGCTCTTGCCGTATCTCGGAGTGACTGTCAGGCTGTCCGAAAGATACCGGTCATACAGGCAGCCGTTCCGTACGGATGTCAGGACCGATTTCGAACTGGAATTTCCGGGTTGGCTGTTTAACCTGCGCCTGAACCTGCTCCATTGCGAAAACTTGTCGGGCCTTTCATATTTCGAGACCGGATACAAATCCGGCAATCTTTCATTGTGGCTCAGAAACGGAGTCTTTGTCGTGGATGACTGGGATGACAGGATATATGCTTATGAAAGGGATGCTCCGGGGAATTTCAATTCTCCGGCCTTTTACGGCAGGGGATACTGGGTCGCCCTGACATCAGGCTGGAATGCTGCAAGAGGGTTCCGCCTGTATTTCCGCGGCATGTTTCAGAATTATTTCCGGCCCGTACCGCCGGAGACGGAGCAAAGACCGCCGAAGATCGAATTGAAATTCCAGCTCGTGATGGACTTGCATGATTCCCGGAAAAATCGTGCGCCATGATGCGGTCGAAATGGAAAATTCTATGCTTGTTTTAATTATCTTTGTGAAATTTTAAGCGCATACGCCAGCAGACAATGGATGCAAGGAAACATAACATGCTGTAGCGAATCCCAGAAGCTGTCACTTCTCCTCTCATTGCGTCGGTGCTTGAGCGCAGGAGCAGTATCGGATACGAGTACAATGAGGGTTTCATGGATTTGATACTTGGCAGAATCCGGTCGGAAGTCGGCCTGATGCCGGATTTTGATCTGATTTTGAAACATTGTTGAAAAAAATGCGTATATAATAATTGCCGGGGCTGTTCTGGTTTTGACAGCGTATGACATTGGACGGTAAGCACGTCGGGCGTCGGAGGTTTGCCCGTAAATCTCAGCTTCCAAAAAATTAGTTGGCAACAACAATTATGCACTCGCTGCGTAGTCTACAAAGTAGTCTCGCTTAATCGCCGGCCGCCAAGGCTGCGGTCGCGACGAGTATCCCTCCGGGCTTTATGCCGGTTATGTCCGGAATTCGGGGTATCGATCAAACCGGATGCACGGAAAGACTCCTTTAATTTCCGCCAAGTTTCAAAGGATAAGCTGCAGTCAGCCTGTCTTTCGGCAGATGGCAGTCGAAAAACAAAGAAAGAATAAGCGTGTAGAAAGCTGCCTGGTGCTGCGTTTGGACGGCGGTTCGAGTCCGCCCAGCTCCACAACGCTATCTGAAAATCAAATAACTGAATTTCAGAGGGCTAAAAACGGGGACTATTTATCGAAAACTTTCATAGCTTCAGCCTTGATGCTGTCCGCTATATCCATGTACGGTTTCATTGCCTTATAGTCGCTGTGTCCCGTACATTTCATCACAACCTGTCGAGGAGGAACGGGCAATGAGTGCAGGGTTTTCATTCGCAGGATTTTATCATCGCGTCAACGCTTGATGTGTCTATCGTTCCGGCATATTTTCCGCTGCGTGCTTCCTTTATTGCCGCTATTGTTGTTTCGTTTGGGATTTCATCTACTGCATTCATCAGGATGCATTCGACATAGTTATTGAGGCTTCTGTGCTCGTTTATTGCGGCAGTGCGCAGTTTGGCAAGCAGGTTTTCCGAGAGTCGGAATGTCGTCGTTTTTTTTGCTGTTATCGTTTCCATATCCCTTGTATTTGTATTGCAAATATAATACAAATGCAATTATTATGAAATATCATTTTCAACTGGTGACAACTTGTCACCA
>CALUQC010000082.1 GCA_944322805.1 uncultured Bacteroidales bacterium
TCCAGTCTCCCTTCCGCCCCTGCTCCCGCAACGGGTAGGTCGAGTAGTACAGCGCCCTGTCTCGGAAATACGTCTGACGCTCCTTCTGCATCTCCACGATGAACTCATCTCCGCTGTCCGTCTTGCAGCACACGTCGAATACCGATTTCCTGTCTTCCCGGGTCAGTCCCAACTGCTCCGGGTTAAGATACCGGATATCCCGTATGACCTTGTCCGGAAACAGCACCTCCAGGAAACCCGAAAGTATCTCCTTGTTTGTCTCTGTCCCGAACAGCCGCTTGAAACCCCAGTCTGTCAACGGGTCGATGTACCTGACTTTCCTCCCCGCTATCTCGACTATCTTTATTCCTGCTTTTTCTCCTGCCTCTTTCTCTTTCATGGCTCTGACAAATTTAGATAATTTAACATATAATCCAACGGTATTCCCGATACTTTTCTCCGGCGGGATCCCGGGACGGTGAAAAGAGGAATTCCCGAAGGCGAAGATGCAGCTTATAAAAAAAAAAAGACGTAGAAAAGAGAAAAAGATAAAAAAAAAAGAAAAAAAGAATAAAAAAATCAGAAAAAAAGCAGGCCTTTATAAAGCCTGCATATCGTTCAGTTTCTTGTAGTAGCCGTTCAGGGCTATGAGTTCTTCATGTGTGCCCCGTTCCACTATCTGTCCTTCATGGACGACGCATATTTCATCGGCATTCTTGATGGTGGACAGCCTGTGGGCGATCGCAATGGTCGTTCTCGACGTGGTGAGCCGGTCGAGCGCCTCCTGGACCAGTCTCTCGGATTCGGTATCCAATGCGGAAGTGGCTTCATCGAGGATAAGAATCGGAGGATTCTTCAATATTGCCCGTGCAATGCTTATTCTCTGCCGTTGTCCTCCGGACAGTTTTCCGCCGCGGTCACCTATGTTCGTATTGTATCCGTCTTCCTTTTCCATGATGAAATCATGGGCGTTGGCTACCTTCGCAGCGGCTATGACCTGTTCCATCGTGGCATTTTCCACACCGAAAGCGATGTTGTTGAAAATAGTGTCGTTGAACAGTATGGCCTCCTGGTTGACATTGCCGATAAGGCTCCTCAGACTCTTGATTTTAAGGTCCTTGATGTTCTTTCCATCGATGAGGACTTCTCCCGAGGTCACGTCATGATATCTCGGCACCAAGTCTACAAGCGTGGACTTGCCGGAGCCGGACTGCCCGACGAGAGCTATCGTCTTGCCTTTGGGCACGGTGATGTTGATGTCTTTCAGCACTTCCTTACCCGGTTCGTAGGAGAAATACACGTGACGGAACTCGATCTTGTCATCGAAAGAAGTTATCTCCCTTGCGTCCGGCTTCTCCTTTATGTTGTTTTCAGCCTTGAGGATCTTGTCGACACGTTCCATGGAAGCCAGACCTTTCGGAATGTTGTATCCCGCCCTTGCGAATTCCTTCAGCGGGTTGAGGACGCTGTACAGGATGACCATGTAGAAAATGAATGTCGGGGCATCGATAGGGGAAGCCTCGCTCAGGATAAGCGTGCCTCCGAACCAGAGCACGAACATGATCATGACAGTACCGAGAAACTCGCTGACAGGGTGTGCGAGAGCCTGTCTAGTGGCTACCTTGCCAGATGCTTTCCGGAGTTCCTCGCTTGTCTTTCTGAATCTGGATTTCATCCGGTCTTCGGCAATGAACGCCTTGATAATCCTTAGTCCACCCAGCGTCTCGTCGAGTTGTGACATGGTATCGCTCCATTTACCCTGCGCTTCGAGTGATTCCTTCTTCAATTTCTTGCCTATCGCGCTCATGCCCCAGGCCATCAGCGGCACGACGGCTATCGTGAACAAGGTCAGCTGCCAGCTCGTGATGATGAGGGTGGTGAAATAGAAGATGATAAGTATCGGATTCTTTATGAGCATGTCGAGGGAACTCGTGATGGAATACTCCACTTCGCCGACATCACCGCTCATTCTCGCGATGATGTCCCCCTTGCGCTCCTGAGAGAAAAACCCGAGCGGAAGGCTGAGCATCTTGTTGTAGACCGTCACCCTGATGTCCCGTACGATACCGGTCCTCAGAGGAATCATTATGGCCGACGAACCGAAGTAGCAGGCCGTCTTGAGGGCTGTCATTATCCCGAGAAAAAGTCCTAAAAGCAGAAGCGTGACGGAGCCTCCGTACTGGCCGATGAGCTGCGTGACATAATAATACGCGTTGTTCATCGCTATGTCCTTTATGGCCATGTCCGCCGTATCCCACGGGATGAACGCGTATGTATTCGTATCCATCTTGAAGAGAATCTGGAGGATAGGAATGATCAGCGTAAAGGAAAATATATTGAATACGGCTGAAAAGATGTTCAGGAAAACAGCTCCGACCAAATATTTTTTGTAAGGCGAAACATATCGCCTCATCAGTTGCAAAAATTCTTTCATTCTTCAGTAATAATCCGCGAATGTACTAAAAAATCAAATATATTTAATAAATTTGTGACAATACAAAACTTTATCTATGGTTGTCTTTGACTGTGAAAGGATGAAACATCCCAATACCGGCTTGGCCGTATTTTGCGAAAATGTGGCTTCTAACCTTGTCCGGCAGCATGATTCCATCAAAAATCGGTTGTGCCTCTATGTGCCGGCGGCGTACAGGGGAAAATGGGGGAGCGATGTGGAATACCGTACAGTACATCAGCAGGACAAGCTGCATGTTTTCTGCGGCAGGTCCGTAAAAGTATGGCATTCTGCATATCAGCATACGGCTTATATCCCGCCGAAATCCGTCAGGCAGGTGCTGACCGTGCATGATCTGAATTTCCTTTATGAAAAACCGATGAGGAAGCACCGCAGATATCTCAACTCTCTGCAGCGTCACATCGACAGGGCCGACCATATCGTATCCATATCGGAAAGCACGAAAAGGGACCTGATGGACAACATAGATCTGAAAGGAAAGCCGGTGGAGGTGATATACAACGGGCTCAATCATTTTGACGGGGATATCGTGCCGCCGGTTTCCAGACCGAAGGGCAAATTCCTTTTTTCGGTGGGTACGGTACTTCCGAAGAAGAACTTCCATGTCCTGCCTGCCCTGATAAGGGATACTGATTTCTGCCTGATAATAGCCGGGAACAGGTCTCCGTATGAGAAAAGGATAATGGAAGAAGCCGAAAAGGAGGGCGTTGCCGACCGTGTCTTTATCATAGGCCCGGTGACTGATTCTGTAAAATACTGGTACATAAAGAACTGTTCGGCTTTTCTCTTTCCGTCCGTTGCGGAAGGCTTCGGACTGCCGGTAGTCGAGGCGATGTATTACCAGAAGCCGGTTTTCCTTTCCGACAGGACTTCATTGCCTGAAATAGGCCGCGACCATGTTTTTTATTTCGACCATGACTTCGATCCTGACACCATGAGGACGGAGTTCCGGGCCGGTCTTGAAAAGTTCGAAAAGGGAATGATCGATACGGAACGCATGAAACAGCATGCCCTCAGTTTTTCCTGGGAAAGGACCGCGAGGCGCTATATCGAAATCTATAACGAGATGCTGGTTACGTTCCGGAGGCAGCCGTAGCAGGCTACCGGGCCAGTTTTTCCGCCCAATGGAAGATAAGGATGATCCTTTTCCGGAGAACTTCCATGTTCAGGGATTCCGTCCTGTCATAGACCTTGAACGTGTTGAGTGTAATCCCTGATGTGAAAAATACTGCCGGGATGCCGTGTTCGGCGAAAACTTTCTGATCGGATATTCCGTAAAAGATTTCGGTGAATTTTTCACTGCCGTAGTAACTTTCCGATAGCTCCAGTCCTGTGCCGTAGAATCTGTTGCACATGGAAAGCAGTTTGCTGTCATCCCCGGGCAGGGTATTGTTGCCGAGGGCAATGAGAAAGTCTTCCCTTCCCGAATCCAAAGGGGCGAGGGAGCTTCCTATCTGTTCGATGTTTGCCATGGCGTAGATTTTATCTTTAGTCACCGTTTCCCCCGAGACCGGATCCCGGAGTTCACCGTTTTCTATCATCCTCCAGAAGGCTTCCGAGCCGCCCATATTCATCTCCTTGGCATCGAAGGCTATGAAAATGATGCTTTTCCCGTAGGTCCTGCCTATCGTTTTCATGACAGAAAACATTTCCGCCACGCTGAGCATCGCCGCCACTCCCGATGCGTTGTTGTCTGCTCCCGGATACATCCTGCCGCCGAGTATGCCGAGATGGTCGTAGTGTGCACCTATTATTATATAGGAGTCGCACGGTTTTTTGAGCGAGCCCGGGAGCATGCCCGCGATATTGTGTCCGACTTTTCCGTGCCCTGCATAGATATGCTTGGCGAATGTGCCGTCGAAGGGGACGAGCCCTGCCCGCCTGAATTTGTCGATTATCCAGAATGCGGCTTCGTTTGCGCCTTTCGTGCCGGTGGCTCTTCCTCCGCATAAGGTGTCGCTCAGAAAATCTATGCGCCGCCTGAGTTTTTCCTCCCAGACGACGTTATGTGCCGCATTGTCGTTCGTAAACCAGTAGTTCTGTGCGTTCAGTCCGGCTTCATTGCCCGCAAGCAGCATGACGGCGGCGATGACGGCATATGAGATTCTTATTTTATACATTTTTTGTTTTGGTGCGACAAGAAATGAATTATCTTTGCGTCCGTTGTCCGGAGGTTTCCGAAGCATGAACGGAATTCCGGGCAAAAGTAGGAAAATAAAACAAGAAACAGATAGAAAATTCAGGACGGTGTCGGCAATCTGCAGGAAAATATTCACGGCTTTTCTGTTGTCTTTCCTTTTATGGGAAGCCGACGTTTTTGCGCAATACGACACTAACGTATTCTTTTTCAGAGGCAGACAGGCTATTATAGACGGAAAATATTCTACTGCCATAGAGAATTTCAATATCCTGGCTTCATTGGATTCCACGAATTACCTGACATATTTTTTCCGGGGCATAGCCAAGTACAACCTCGGGGATGTCAGGGGGGCGCACACCGACTTCAATACTTCGGTCAGACTCAATCCGGTGTTTACCTCGGGCTATCATTACAGGGCCATCACTTCAAGCCGGGCGGGAAAGTATGAGGAAGCTCTGGCGGACTACGAGAAAGCCATAGGATTGAGGCCGGGGGCCATCGGGCTGTATTTCAGCAGGGGCGTGACATACTTCCTGTCACAGCAGTTCGACAAGGCCGTGGATGATTTCGACCGTTATATCCGGAAAGAGCCGAAGGACCCGTCCGCGTATCTGAACAGGGGGGCATGCTATCTGTTCCTGAAAGATACGGTGAGCGCCCTGAACGACTACAACAAGGCCATAAGGCTCGACAGGTTCGATCCTGAGGGATATGTCAGAAGGGGGCGTGTCTATGCTTCGCAACGTCAGTATGACAAGGCGATAGACGATCTCGACCGGGCAATAGGCCTCGACACCGCGAACACTTTCGCTTATTTCAACAGGGCCATACTTTATTATGAAACCCAGGATTACATAAAGGCGATGGCGGACCTGAACAGGGTGCTCCGGGATGAGCCGGGCAATGCCCTGACCTTATACAACCGGGGGCTGATAAACGCTCAGGTAGGCGAGTACGAGGCCGCCCTCTCTGATATGGACAGGGTGCTTAACATTAATCCGGAAAATGTCCTGGCTTATTTCAACAGGGCTTCCATCTTCATAGAACTCGGAAGATACAGGGATGCTCTCGAGGATTATGACAGGGCAATAGAGCTGTACCCGGATTTCGCCAAGGCATACATGAACAGGGCATACGTAAAGAACATGCTCGGGGACTATGCTTCGTCGAAAGAGGATTACGAAACGGCCCAGGCAAAGGTGCAGGAATACAGACGCAAGAACGATGCAGGAGAGGCGTCATTTGCCGATACCACGAGAAAGTACAATGCGCTGCTTGCTTTGGATGCCGAGTTCGCACAGAAGGATTTCAATGACGAACTTCTGCAGCACAGGGACATAGACGTGCGCCTGAGGCCGTTGTACAGATTCTGTCTTGCGGAGAAGAAGCCTGACGTGCAGTATGCGCTGGAGCATAAATACGAGAATCCGCTTGTGACCAGATTCATCGCGGACTCGCCTGTGGGGATGGTCCTGACAGCTTCGGATACGCTTGCCGCCGATGCCGGCGTGATGGCTTCCGCCGAGGAAAGCCTGTACGGGAGCGGAGATGAGAGTGCTCTGAACAGTTTCGGCAGGGCGTTGTACGAAAGCGAGACCCGCCAGTACAATTCGGCTCTCGGGTATTATGACAAGGCCATAGAAACGGCTCCGGATGAAGGTCTTGAAATGTATTACAAGGCATTCTATTATATGAACAGGGCCGTGCTGCGGGCAAGGATGATAGAATTCATTTCGTCGATAGAGAGCAATGTCCAGGTGCTTACCATGGATGATTCCGGCAATACTCGGGCTCGGGTCAGGGACCAGATAACCCACCAGTACGACTATTCGGAAGCGGTGGAAGACATGAAGGCGGCCGCAGCCATCGTGCCTGACTTGCCGTACCTGCATTTCAACCTCGGGAATCTTTATTGCCTGTCGGCGGAGCACATAAATTCGATAGACAGTTATACAAGGGCCATCGAACTTTATCCGTATATGGGCGATGCCTATTTCAACAGGGGACTCGTACTGATATATCTAAAGGACAGGGAAAAGGGCTGCATCGATCTGTCGCGGGCGGGAGAACTCGGAGTGGAGGATGCGTACAGCGTGATAAAAAAATATTGCGAGGATGAAAACTGATTTGATGCGGGAGGCAATGGCAATATGTTGAGGTTTTTCAGTCTGAGCAGCGGCAGCTGCGGGAATTGCTATTATGTCGGTACGGAAGACAAGGGAATCATTATCGATGCCGGAGTCAGCCTGAAACAGCTTAAGAAAGTGTTCTTGTCCGCGGGGATAGACCTTGATACCGTGCAGGGAGTGCTGATAACGCATGACCACCTCGACCATATCCGTTTCCTCGGGACTTTCTGCAAGCGGCTGTACAAGCCAGTCTATACTACGGAAGCCATTTTCAGTGCACTGCAGAGACATTCATTCACTTCATCCGTCATCGGCTCATGCTGCAGGGTCATCCCAGAGGGAAAGACGGTAGAACTGCCGGGAATTTCCCTGAATTGCTTCGAAGTGCCTCACGACGCTACCCAGACTGTCGGATATTCTATAAATATCGATGGCCATACATTCGTGATAATGACAGATATCGGACGCTTTACCGACGAAGCGGCAGTCTATGCAGCCAAAGCCGATACATTGGTGATTGAGTCGAATTACGATATGGACATGCTTATCCGGGGCTCTTATCCGTATGAACTGAAAATGAGGATTATACAGGGGTGCGGGCATCTGAGCAACGACGAGTGCGCTTCCGCATTGAAGCGGGCTGCACATCCCGGGCTGAAAAATATCTTTCTCTGCCATCTGAGCGAAAACAACAATACTCCGGAGATGGCCTATGCTACGTCGTCCGCGGCTTTGGAAGAAGCAGGCGTAGCGAAGGGAACGGTACAGTTGCGCTGTTTGCCCAGGACATATCCGTCGCCGGTGTTTTTCCTTTAGATTTTTCTGTTTTTTGTCTTTTTTTCTGTTTTTTGTCAAAGGTTTTTCTTTTTTCGACGGTCGGTCATAATCTTTCAGGGTACTTTTGCCTCATGCCGCAATGTTGCGGCGGTAAATTATCTGAGGAGGAAAAATTATGAAGAAGATCGGTTTCGTGCTGATTGTGCTCGGTTTTGTGTCGGCTGCCGTTTCCTGCAGAAAATCGGGCGAAGGAGATTCCGCTGACGGAATACTGATGTTCAGATTCGACGGCAATCCCCGCGAGTTGTCGAAAGTGTCTGCTGAACTGCCTGACACCAACGACTTTATTATTACCGTGACGGATGAAGGAGGGGCTGTGGTGTTCAATGATGCATACCGGAATCTTCCGGAGTTCATGGAAGTGCCGCCCGGAAGTTACGGTATCTTTGCAAGGTCGGAGGATTTTTCGGGACTTGAATTTTCAAGTCCGCAGTACGGCGACCAGCAATGCGTGGTGGTGCCGCCCGGAGGAGCCATGACCGTGGAGCTCGGATGCAGGCAGATAAATTCGGGCATCAGGCTGAATATTTCTCCGGATTTCCTTACGGCATATCCGGACGGAGTCCTGTTTGTCAAGGCAGGAGGGATGCGTCTGATGTATTCTTACACGGAAAAGCGGATAGCCTATTTCGAGCCGGGGCCGGTATCGCTTGTCCTGAGCGACGGAGGGCGTGAGACAGTATTGCTGACAAGGAATTTGGTCGCACAGGAGATTCTGACATTGAAGGTTTCCGTTTCATCAGGTGCTGCCGCGGCATCCAAAGGCATAAGCATTTCCCTTGATACATCCAGGGTCTGGACCAGCGAAACCTATGTTATCGGGGATGAGGATTCGAAAGGCGGGTCATATGAGGAAGCCTTGACTGTAAGCCAGGCGCTTGCCAGCGTCGGACGGGAAGATGTCTGGGTCTCGGGCTTTATCGTGGGAGGTGATCTGACATCGGCAAATGCGTCTTTTTCTCCGCCGTTCAAGTCCGCTTCCAACCTTATTCTCGGTCCGCGTTCCTCGTCTTCGTCACGTGACAACTGCATTGCAGTGCAGCTTCCTTCCGGTGATGTCCGCGACGCTCTGAATCTTGCCTCTCATCCGGAGATGCTGGGCCGGTTAGTCTGTATAAACGGGGATATCGAAAGTTCGTATTACGGGATGGTCGGACTGAAAAGCGTTTCCGATTTCGTCCTGAAATGATATTGCCAAGCTCAATCAACCGGCAGATGTCTCGACAAGCTCGACATGACAGCAGGGGTTAGGAGGGTACCCCGGGCAATAAAAAAAAGGACCGTGCGGTCCCGAATAACATGGTCCCGGCGGGACCGGGCCGTAGGTCCGTAATCCCCCTGACAGGGGGTGCAGGGGGTTAGGAGGGTACCCCGGGCAATAAAAAAAAGGACCGTGCGGTCCTTTTTTTTATTGCTCGTCTGGTCCCTGATTGTCCGGTCCGTTCTGCGGTCCCTGAGGCCCTCCCTGGAACGGTCCCTGAGGTCCGCCCTGCTGTGCGCCTGCAGCCTTTGCCATATCCTCGGATGCGGCATGCCATGCAGCCTCGAGTT
>CALUQC010000083.1 GCA_944322805.1 uncultured Bacteroidales bacterium
GATAGTCGAATTCCGTGACACCGGAAGCCACCTCGGCAGTGCCGTTAAGTGAAAACGCCTCATTTTCTATCACATACGTGGAATAAGTAATGGCGTTTCCCCAATCTTGCATATTGAGGGCGACACGTGCATGGATAGCATAGACAGCCGCAAGGGAAATATAATAGTTGTCCGCGGCATCGTCATCGCTCGTATGGTCGTCATTCCCGTCATCGAGAAGTTCTTCCGCACGGGCCAAATCGGCAAGGACCTGCTCGTACGACGCTTTCAGTGAAGCTCTTTTGACAGGTTCCGGCTCGAAATACTTGGTCCTGAGCACGACTCCGAGCTGGGTGTCAGCCTTGTCCGGATCATATGCCTCGCAGAAACATTTGATAAGCTCCGAATAGCACAATGCACGGATGGCATACGCTTCACCGGTATAAGTGTCGAGCAGTTCGAGATTGTCTTCGTCGGTCTCCCCGGCTATGACTTCCCCGACCTTGTCAAGAAAGAAATTGCAGTTTCCTATCACTGAATACAATGCGCCGTAAACCGCCTCGATATTGGCATCCGTGGAATGGATGTCCCACTCCCAGATGCCCGGATAAGGGTTGTTGTTCTGGAGGGTAGCCATCACGAGGTCTGCCTGGATATCGGGAAGAAGCGTAAGGCTGCCGCTGTAGAGATTGGCGCTTTTCAGGCTCGCATAAATACCTATGATATGCTGTTCCGCATCTTCGAAGGTCTTCATGGATTCATCGACGGGAATATAGGAGCCCGGGTATTTTTCAAGACAGGAAGTCGCCGTACCGGCAATAAGGACGGCAGCCGCTGTCATTTTTATAATATTCGATATTTTCTTCATCATATCTTCTCCTCTTAGAAAGTCAGGTCAAGCCCGAAAGTGAACTGCCTGGACATCGGGTACTGGGCAATGTAAATGTTCGACACACCCTCAGGGTCAAGACCCGAGAAGTTGGTGAAAGTAAACAGATTCTGGGCCTGGAAATACACGCGGAGCCCTTCTATGAAGCCGGACTTGCGGATGATCTGGGTCGGAATCTGATACGAGAGCATCAGGTTTTTCAGACGGAGGAACGAAGCGTCTTCGAGAAGCCTGTCATCGAACTCCATGTACACGCCGTGACGCGGAATATCAGTGATGTCGCCAGGCTGTTTCCATCTGTCGAGCAGTTTCACCGACTGGTTGTAGGTCTGGAACTGCCCGTTCGATTCCTGATAGAATCTGTCGTTGTTTATCATCCACCTGTCGGCAACCCAGCTGAACTGTGCGGAAAGGGAAAGTCCCTTCCAGTCAAAGGTGGTACCGAAACCGCCTGCCCACGGGGCATTGTAGCTTTTCCCTACCATTACCCTGTCTTCGTCTCTCAGCTCATTGGTGATTTCACCGTCCTTCGTGTACCAGAGGGCATCTCCGTTCGCAGGATTCACACCGGCGAAACGGTTAAGATAGAATTCTCCGGAATCATGGCCTACCACGAGCCGCAGAGATGTATTGTTGAGCTCATACTCGTCCACGCCTCCGTACAGTTCGGTAATCCTGTTCCTGTTGTAAGAGACATTGGCATTCAGAATCCAGGTGAAATCGCCTATCGAAAGTGCCGTACCCGAAAGGTTGAGTTCGGCTCCGCGGTTTACCATCGCGCCGACATTGTCCCAGTTGCTGCCGAAGCCGTTGTCCGAATAGGACTGTGGAACAAGCATCAGCATGTTGTAGGTGTACTTGTTGTAAAGCTCGAGGTCAACGTTGAGCCTGTTCCAGAATGCGAAGTGTAGACCGAGGTTGGTGGTCCAGGTGGACTCCCAGCCGAGATCCTCGTTGCCCTGCGAAATAGGTGCAAGACCCGGGTCACCCACATAGTCGCCTGCATTGCCCACCAGAGCAAGATGTTCGTAATTCGGGATTTCGGAGTTTCCTGCAGTTCCGCTGCTCAGGGAAATCTGTGCAAACGTGAGCCATGAACGCGAAGGGGCCATGAAGTCTTCGTTCAGCATGTTCCACATCAGGCCCACGGAGCCGAAGCCTGCCCAGCGTCCCGACCTTCCGAATCTCGAGGATGCATCCGCACGTCCGGAAAGTTCGAGATAATATTTGTTCGCGTAGTTGTATTCAGCCCTTGCGAAGAACGACAGGAATCCGTAGTCGTCATCGGTCGTGTCGGCCCAGCTGGAAACGCGCGAGCCGGTAGTGAGGTTGGTCAGGTAATGGTTGTTCTGGCCTTCGGACAGGACACTGAATGCCTCATAGTGGTAGTCGATGCCTTCCTGGCCTACCATGAAATTGAAAGAATGGATATGGTCTATGTCGAACTGGTATCCTATCGTGTTCGTCACGGAAAGGGTAAGTCCGTCAGTGGAGCTTCTCGTGGCCTGTCCCGAGTTCTGGTTTGGCGCGAAGTCCGGATATGATCTTCCGTATCCGGTAGTGTGCGTATAGTCCACTGTGAACTGCGACCGTATCGAAAGTCCCTTTATCGGCTTCGCCTCGGCGAATATAGATGAAAAGACTTTGTAGCGCTTGTATGTTATAGGGTTGTTTTCAAGCCATTCCACAGGGTTGACTCCGTCTCCGTTCCAGGTTTCTCCGGTCTTGGCTATGGAGCCGTCCGAATTGTACGGATCCCAGTACGGAAGCATGAACATGGCGGCAGAGATAGGGGTGACGACAGACGGCTCGCCGGAGTTCGCACGCTCGATGTCCTGATAGTTCAGCATCGTGTTGGTCCCTACGGTCAGCCATTTGGCGGCCTGCTGCTCGACATTGGCCCTTATGGAGTAACGTCCGAAATTGGAGCCCAGGGCGATACCTTCCTGGTCATAGTATGAGCCGGAAACGTAATAATTCGTCTTTTCGGTAGCTCCGGATACGGAAAGTTCGTAGTTCTGCAGGAAAGCCGCGTCATT
>CALUQC010000084.1 GCA_944322805.1 uncultured Bacteroidales bacterium
CATATCAAATAAATTTGCTCTGCTCTCGGCTTCTGCGTATATTTAGCCTGACGGCTACATATACTGTATCGCCTCGGCATATCAAATAAATTTGCTCTGCTCTCGGCTTCTGCGTATATTTGCAGGCTGTAAAATCCGGCACTGCATGCCGGACAACAAAACGGATGCAAAAATAATCAATTTATATGAAATTCAAGGAATATAAGGGTCTTGATTTGGTGGCCACGGCCAATGGGATTCTGGACAGGTGGAAAAAGAACCACGCGTTCAGGAAATCTCTGGAAGTGAGGGAAGGCGCACCGGAATTCATCTTTTTCGAGGGACCGCCGTCGGCCAACGGAATGCCCGGCATCCACCATGTGCTGGCCCGTTCCATAAAGGATGCCATATGCAGGTACAAGACCCAAAGCGGCTACAAAGTGAACAGGAGGGCCGGCTGGGATACGCACGGACTGCCGGTGGAGCTGGGCGTGGAGAAGATGCTCGGTATCACTAAAGAGGATATCGGGACGAAAATCAGCGTCGAAGACTATAACAGCGCCTGCCGCCGGGAGGTGATGAAATATACCAAGGAGTGGATGACTCTGACGGACAGGATAGGGTACTGGGTGGATATGGATGACCCTTACATCACGTATGACAACAGGTATATCGAGACTCTCTGGTATCTCCTGAAGGACATTTACGGGAAGGGCCTCCTGTACAAGGGATATTCCATACAGCCTTATTCCCCTGCCGCAGGTACGGGCCTGAGTTCGCATGAGCTGAATCAGCCGGGGTGTTACAGGGACGTGAAGGATACTACGGCGGTAGTACAGTTCGAGGTGGTCAGGAACGAGGCCTCCGAATTCCTTTTCGAAGACGGGGACATGCCGGTATGTTTCATCGCCTGGACCACGACTCCATGGACCCTGCCGTCAAATACGGCACTGTGCGTGGGACCGTCCATAGATTATGTAAGAGTATTGTCATACAATCCTTATTCCGGAAAGCCGGCAATATATGTCGTGGCGAAAGCCCTTCTCCATGAGCATTTCAATCCCAAGGCGGCGGATCTCGCCATAGAGGACTACAAGCCGGGCGACAAACTGATTCCATACAGGGTCCTGGCCGGAGAATACAAGGGCGAACAGCTTGCCGGCATCTCTTACAGACAACTGATTCCGTGGTTCAATCCGGGACCGGGAGCATTCCGCGTCATTACCGGAGACTATGTCACTACGGATGCCGGGACAACAGGTATCGTCCATATTGCACCGACGTTCGGTGCAGATGACGACAGGGTGGCGAAGGCCAATGGCGTACCGCCGCTCATGGTGATCGACAAAAACGGCGACCGTCAGGCCCAGGTGGACAGGCAGGGACGTTTCTACCGCATGGAGGATCTGGATCCAGATTATGCGGCGGCGAATGTTTCGGAGGATTACAGGGAATTTGCCGGAAGGTATGTGAAGAATGCCTATGATTCTGCCCTGGCTCCCGATGCTCCGACCCTTGACGTGGACCTGTGCGTGATGCTGAAGCAGCAGGGCAAGGCTTTCAAGATAGAAAAACATGTCCATACGTATCCGCATTGCTGGAGAACGGACAAGCCTGTCCTTTATTACCCGCTGAATTCCTGGTTTATCAGGACGACGGCCGTGAGGGACAGGATGATAGAATTGAACAATACCATCTGCTGGAAACCCGAGTCTACCGGTACGGGACGT
This sequence comes from uncultured Bacteroidales bacterium, assembly GCA_944322805.1. GTDB lineage: Bacteria > Bacteroidota > Bacteroidia > Bacteroidales > UBA932 > Cryptobacteroides. Next base: position 1,710 of record CALUQC010000084.1, read on the forward strand.
TTCGGGAAATGGCTGGAGAATATCCAGGACTGGAACTTGTCCCGCAGCCGCTACTGGGGTACGCCGCTTCCGATATGGAGGACCGAAGACGGGAAGGAGGAGAAATGCATAGGCTCCCTGAAAGAGCTGTATGCTGAAATAGAGGCTTCTGTGAAAGCAGGGTTCATGTCGTCGAATCCGTTGAAAGACAAAGGATTTGACCCGGATGACATGTCTAAGGAGAATTACGGCAGGATAGATTTGCACAGGCCGTACGTGGACCAGATATATTTGGTGTCGGCTTCCGGGAAGAAAATGATCCGTGAGACAGACCTGATCGACGTATGGTTCGATTCGGGGGCAATGCCTTACGCCCAGGCGGGACTGAGAAACCTCGGCTCCCCGGAATTCGGATGCACGGCGGACTTTATTGCGGAAGGTGTCGACCAGACGAGGGGCTGGTTCTACACCTTGCACGCCATAAATACCATGGTAAGCGACAAATGTGCATTCAAGACCGTGATTTCCAACGGATTGGTGCTCGACAAGGACGGAAACAAGATGAGCAAGCGTCTCGGAAATGCCGTGGATCCTTTTGCCGTGCTCGACAAGTTCGGTCCTGATGCGCTGCGGTGGTACATGCTGACCAATTCCCAGCCGTGGGACAACCTGAAATTCGACGAGGCCGGCGTGGATGAGATCAGACGGAAATTTTTCGGAACGCTGTACAATACATACTCGTTCTTTGCCCTTTATGCGAATATCGACGGTTTCGATCCTGCTTCCGCACCTGTAGAGATGTCCCGCAGGCCGGAACTTGACAGGTGGATCATATCATTGCTGAATTCTCTCGTAAAGGATACCGTAGCGGCATATGAAGACTATGATGTCACGGCGGCCGGACGGTTGATACAGACTTTCGTATGTGATCACCTGAGCAACTGGTACGTGCGTCTCGGCAGAAAGCGTTTCTGGGGCGGAACGATGAATGAGGACAAGCTCTCGGCTTATCAGACGCTGTATCAGGTATTGGTTTCGGTGGCACGGCTTGCCGCTCCGATTGCTCCGTTCTTCATGGAGCAGCTGTATCTGGATTTGGTGCCGGAGGCTGAGTCCGTGCATTATGTTTCCATGCCTGACTATGATGCTTCCGTTGTGGACAAGGATCTCGAAGAGAGAATGGAACTGGCACAGAGAGCGTCTTCGATGGTCCTTGCCTTGAGGAGGAAGGTCAATATAAAGGTACGCCAGCCGTTGTCCAGGATAATGATTCCTGTCATAGACGGGAAAGTGAGGGAGCAGCTCGAGAAAGTGAAACAGCTCCTTCTCGGTGAGGTGAATGTCAAGGATGCCGAATTCGTATCGGATTCCGCCGGACTGATTACCAAGAAGATAAAACCTAATTTCAAGACACTGGGAAAACAGTACGGCAAACAGATGAAGGAAATTGCAGCGGCGTTCGGCACGTTGACACAGGCGGATATTTCAGCCATTCAGGCTGCCGAAGCGTCCGGTGCCGGTTATGTCATGCACCTGCCGACAGGAGATGTGACATTGTCGAAGGGGGATTATGAAATCACTTCCGAGGATATGCCGGGCTGGCTCGTGGCTTCGGACGGACCGCTGACCGTGGCTCTCGACATCACTATTACGGATGACCTGAAAAAGGAAGGTGTGGCGAGAGAGCTGATAAACAGGATACAGAATCTGAGGAAAAGCAGCGGTTTCGATGTTACGGACAAGATAGACGTGAAGATTTTTGCGGACGGAGCGGATGCGGAGGAAATTTCCGCTGCATTGGGCAGCTTCGCCGGATATGTGTCGGCGCAGACATTGGCTAAAAGTATAGATGTCCTGCCGCTTCCGGCTCAGGACAATGCCGTGGAAGTGGAGTGGAATGACACCTCCATCCGGATCTGCATCTATAGAAATAAATGAATTAAATCGATTTGTATTATGTCAGAGGAAACGAAAGTGAACGGTGCCGAGACAAAGGTCCGTTACAGTGACGAAGAACTCCAGGAGTTCAAGGCCATTATTCTGGATATGCTCGAAAAGGCAAAGAAGGAGTACAAGACTTTGAGGGATGTTGTTACTCACGATTCCAGCAACGATATAGAGGATACGTCCCCGACATTCAAGGTAATGGAGGAGGGAGCCTCGACCCTTTCGAAGGAGGAGGCCGGCCAGCTTGCCCAGAGACAGTACAAATTCATCCAGAATCTCGAAGCGGCCCTTGTCCGTATCGAGAACAAGACTTACGGAGTCTGCCGTATGACGGGCAAACTTATCCCTAAGGAAAGACTTCGTCTTGTCCCGCATGCCACGCTTACCGTCGAGGCCAAGGAAATGATGAATAAAAACAAGTAGGCCCGATGAGAATTTCCAAGGGGACGAAGCTCCTCATCCTGGGTTTGGTATTGGTCATCATAGACCAGGTCATCAAAGTCCTGGTCAAGACCAATATGACTATCGGCGAGCATTTCAGCGTTATCGGGAACTGGTTCCAGATTTACTTCATCGAAAACGAGGGCATGGCTTTCGGGATGAAGTTCGGAGGCCAGACGGGGAAGTTGCTGCTGTCCCTGTTCCGTATCGTTCTGTTCGGTGCTCTGGTGTACTGGATTCGGGGACTTCTGAAAAAGAACGATACTCCGGCCGGTGTCACGATTGGTCTGACATTGATTACGGCCGGGGCTTTGGGAAACATCATCGACTGTCTGTTCTACGGGCTCCTGTTCGGAGAGTCCACCTACAGGACCGTGGCGGAATTCCTGCCGGCGGGAGGCGGTTATGCCCCATTCTTTTTCGGCAAGGTGGTGGACATGTTCTATTTCCCCATCATAGACACGACGTTCCCGGACTGGATGCCTTTGATAGGCGGCAATCCGTTCAGGTTTTTCGCTCCTGTCTTCAATTTCGCCGACAGCTGCGTGACCTGCGGCGCCATATATCTGATTTTTTTCCAGTGGAGATTCTTTGCCAAGGACGAGAAATCTTCCGGCAGGAAATAGTGAATGGACAGCGCAAACAGCTAATTTTTATACATCTAAAAGGGCGAATTCTAAGTTAAATCCAAATTTATTTTAGGTTTCGCCTTAAATTTATCGAAGAATGGCTCGAGCCATTCTTCTTTTTCTTTTATTATGTATTTTGTAGTCAATAGACAACAATATCTTACCCCGTACAATAAAATGTCGGGTAGATAATGTAATCATATGTTTATCTAATAATTAAGCCATAAGTTTAACAAAAGGGGTCTGGCGTTTGACCACTGCAAAGCACCTGTAAATGATCTTTGCCCTTATAGCATTGATCACAGATGCCTTATGTTTTCCTTCAGCTACCTTTCTTGCATAGTAAGTCTTTATTTGAGGATCGTGAACCATAGCTGTTATGGCGGCTCTTGTCAGAAGCACCTTTAAGTCCT
>CALUQC010000085.1 GCA_944322805.1 uncultured Bacteroidales bacterium
TCACCCGAAATACCGCCTCTCGTGCCGTACCAGGGCGATGAAGATGAACAGCAGGACGGTGAATGCCCAGAGCGACGAGCCTCCGTAGCTTACGAACGGCAGGGGAATCCCTATGACGGGCATTATCCCGATGGTCATACCGATATTTATGAAAAGATGCATGAAAATGCAGCTCGCCACACAGTAGCCGTATATTCTTGTGAAAGCCTCCCGGCTGCGCTCCGCATTCTGGATTATCCTCCATATCATGAACGCGAACAGCAGGATGGTGAATGCGCTTCCCACGAAGCCCCATTCTTCGCCTATGGTGCAGAAAATAAAGTCCGTGCTCTGCTCCGGTACGAATCCGTAGGTCGTCTGCGTCCCCTTCAGGAAACCCTTTCCCAAAAAACCTCCGGACCCGATGGCTATCATCGACTGGTTCACGTTGTATCCGACTCCTGTCGGGTCATCCTTCAGCCCGAGCAGCACCTCTATGCGCTTCCTCTGATGGTCCTGGAGTATGTCATGGAAAATGAAGTCCACGGAAAAGATGAAAACTATCCCTGCCACGAAAGAAGCTATGGACAGCCATCTGAAACGGCTCCTTTCCCTGTACGCCTTCACAGCGAAATATGGAATGGCGCAAAGTCCGGCTCCGGCCAGTACATAGTCGAGACGTATCCTGCCCATGAACGAATCCGCCCCGGCTCCCGTGGCTTCCGTCAGTTTTTCCATACCCATCGGCAGAAAAAACAGGGCTGCCAGGACAGGCAGGACCGTGATTATCCACTTCCTTGCCGACCCTGAGTAAAGGCTGTTGCACAAACTTACTATTGCGGTCAGCACCAAAATCGACATGTATGATGAAGTGGTCATGGTCAGGATGAACAGCAGGATGGCAACGCCTATCATGAACAGCAGCCATCCGGAAAGCCCTTCCCTGTAAAGCATGAAGATGAAGCCTGTATATACCAATGCCGACCCTGTCTCGCTCTGAGCCACTATGATAGCCATCGGCACCATTATTATTGCCGCCGTCAGTATGAAATTGCGCGGGCTGCTCAGCTTGTACCCGTACTGGCTCATTACCGTGGCAAGCATCAGCGATGTGGATATCTTGGAAATTTCAGCCGGCTGAAAACGTATGGGGCCGAATTCGAACCAGGAACGGGACCCTTTTACTTCCACTCCGAGAAAAATGACCGCCACAAGCAGCAGGATTGTCCCCAAATATACCGGCAGTGAAATGCTTTCGTAGATTCTCGGATTTATGACGAACAATATGAAGACCGCCAGCACCAGTGCCGTGCCTATCCAGATGAGCTGTTTCCCGCTGCGGCCCGACATGTCAAGGATGGACATCGGCTCGCCGGACTGTACGGAGGCGTATATGTTGATCCATCCGATGAACACCAACAGCAGATAACAGACAATCAGCGGCCAGTCCACGGTTTCCCTTAATCCTCTCCCTTTGAAACTTTCCATATTCTAATCCGTCTTTACCTTGTCTAACAGATTGCCTTCCATTATCCTCTGTTCCAATGCCTTCCTGCCTTCGGAGATTTCCCCGGAAAGATATTTCTCAGCTAACAGCGACGCTATCGGGGCAGCCCACCTCGCTCCGAAAGAGCCGTTTTCCACATACGCCGCTACCGCTATCTTCGGATTGTCCTTCGGCGCGAAACATATGAACACGGAATTGTCGTCACCGCGCGGATTCTGGGCCGTTCCTGTCTTTCCGCAAATGTCCAAACCCTCCACTGCGGCAATGGTAGCCGTTCCTCCCGAGCCGTAACCGCTGTTGACAGCCCGGTACATGCCTTCGATGACTTCATGGAAATGCACCGTATCCACTAATGTGTACTGCTTTTCCTTGTATTTCGGGTCGATGGCCACTTCTTTGGAGTCCTTGACGAGATGCGGGATATAGTAATAGCCCCTGTTGGCGATAGTGGCGCACAGGTTGGCCAAATGCAGCGGGGTGCAGCCTATTTCACCCTGACCGATGGACAGGGAAATGACATTGGTGGCCTTCCATCTGCCTTTCCCATAGACCCTGTCATAATAGGACGCATCCGGAATGAATCCTCCGAGTTCCGACGGGAAATCGCTCCCTAACTTGCGCCCGAAACCGAAACTCTCCACATATCTGTGCCAGACATCCAGGGCTTCCGCTACCGAGCCGTACTTGTCGTTTTCGAGAATGTTCCTCAGGACATAGCAGTAGTACGCATTGCATGACATCATTATGGATTCCTCGAAATTCAGGGGCGAGCGGTGGGCGTGGCAGCCCAACTTGTTCCTGCCGAAGTGGTATCCCATGCTGCACGGATATTCCGTATCCGGTGTGAAAACGCCTTCCTGCAGGCCTATCAGCCCGTTTACGAGTTTGAATACGGAGCCGGGGGGATAAGCTGACTGGACAGCCCTGTTGAACATCGGCTTGTACGGATTCGACAGTATCTCATTATAGTGCGAGCCGATGTCCGCAAGCATGTCCACGTCGATTCCCGGGCTCGAAACCAATGTAAGTATCTCTCCGGTAGCCGGCTCTATGGCCACGAGGCTGCCTACCTTGTTCTGCATCAGCGCCTGTCCGTAATGTTGCAGTTCGGCATCTATCGTAGTGGTAATGTCCTTGCCCGGAACGGCTTCCTTGTCCATTTCCCCGTCGCGGTATCTGCCTTCTATCTTGTTCCTCGAGTTCCTCAGATAGATGTTGTAGCCCTTTTCTCCTTTCAGATATTCTTCGCAGGTAGCTTCGATGCCGGTTTTCCCCGCGTAGTCCCCTGCGGAATAGTCCTCATGCGTTTTCAGGAAATCCGCATCCACTTCGGAAACATAGCCTAAAAGATTGCCTCCGGCGTTGTACGGGTACTCCCTTATGCTTCTTGCCTGTCCGCGGAATCCCGGGAATCTGTACGCTATTTCGGCGAATTTCATGTATTGCTCCGGCGTCATCTGCTTGAGCATCACCACCGACTGGTAGCCAATCTTCCTGCGGTTGCGGTGATATTCGTCCATCTTTTCCCGGATGAATGCTTCGTCGACATTCAGGGCGGACGCGAGGGCCGCGGTGTCGAATTTTTCCACTTCCTTCGGGGTGACGAGCAGGTCGTATGCTATTTTGTTCCCTACGAGGATTTTGCCGTTCCTGTCGTCTATGATGCCTCGCGGAGGGTATATGATGGCATACGACATGGAGTTGTTGCTCGCGTCTATCTTGTATTTTTCATCCACAATCTGTATTACGAACAGCTTGACGATGAGGATCGATATCGCGATGACCAGTCCCGCTTTCAGTTTGTTGGATTTGTCGAGTTTCATACCGTTCCCCTCCTTTTATTTTTCATCGGAAGCCAGCATGTTGAACAGCGGTATGGACAGGACATAGCTGCAACAGAGGGAGATTGCGAACTTTATCAGGATGAAAAGGAAAGGTACGGTGCCGGCTCCGTCGGCAATGATGTAAATCGCCGAAAATACCGACTGGCAAATGATAATGGCCGCGGACACACGCAGGAATCCGTTTTTCCTTATGGAAATGCCTTCGGCCCTGTCCGTCTTGTCCTTTCCGAACAGGAGGGAGACCGTGAAATTCCGGATGAACGCTACCGGTACCGCTGCCAGCATGTTGAGCCCGACAATACCTTCCGCCAGCCAGTCTACGGCAAGTCCGGTAATCGCGGCAATGAACATGAGCAGCATGACGGGGATATTCAGCGGCAGGCACAGCACGAGAACGGGCAGTATGGAGACGGACACATATGTCCCGACGTTGATGAAATTGCAGATAAGTATCTGCGCTGTCACCGCCATGAGATACATCAGTGTGAAATTCTTTTCAGTCTTCATCGCGTCCCTCCAATTCCTTTATTTCCCCGTTGTCCGTATTGTGCACGATGGTCACATACCTTATGGAACTGAAATCCGTGAAAAGGGTGACTTTCACGTTGAAAGTGGAGCCGTTCACTACCGTGGATTCTCCCGTGACTCCGAGCGGTATGTCCGGTGGAAAAATCGAGGAAAATCCGCTCGTGTAAACGGTGTCTCCGGGCTGTACGGCAATATGATGCGGAATTTCGCGCAGGACAGCCCCGTTCGACGAAATGCCGTCCCACATGATTTCTCCGGTCGGACCCTCTTTCCCTATCCTGGCACTGACCACCATTCCCGAATTCTTGAACGACCGGGCATAGGAATAACGCTTGCCGACAGCATCGATGATGCCGACTATCCCGTTGGAAGTGATGACTCCGGAAAGTTCCTCTACTCCGTCTTCCGAGCCTTTGTCGAGAATCAGGTAGTTGTGCATCCTGTTGTTGCTGATTTTTACGGCATCGGCATGGATATACCTGTATCCTCCCGTTGTTTCGGGAATGCTGTCGCCGTCCATTTCCCTGCCGGTGAGTTCCCTGTAGGCGCGGATAGTCTGCGACAGCCGGAAATTTTCTTCAGCCAGCGCCGCATTCTGTTTTTTCAGGCTGAAATAGTCCCTTATATTCTCGGCTCCGCCCCAGAAGAATGCGTGGAAGGCATGTATCCCTTTCGAAATCCAGATGTTCTGCATCTGTCCGTTGTGGCTCAGCATAACCAATGCAGCTACCTCCAAAAGTATGAAGACAGCTGCATTGACACATATTCTGAATATGTTCCTTTTTCCGGACATCCTATCTCATGAGGAAAGGATAGCGGTCAGTATGTTTCAGGGCCAGGCAGGTCCCCCGTGCTACTGCCCTGAGAGGGTCCTCCGCCACATGGAAAGGAATATTCACTTTCTCGGACAGTCTCTTGTCCAGGCCTCTCAGCAGGGCGCCTCCTCCGGAAAGATAGATTCCCGTCTCCACGATATCGGAATACAGTTCCGGCGGGGTCTGTTCGAGGACATGCAGTACTGCGGCTTCGATTCTTGCTATGGATTTGTCGAGACAGTGTGCCACCTCCTGATATGTTATGGTTGCATCTACAGGATGTGCCGTCATCAGGTTAGGCCCTCTTACCAGCATCGGCTCCGGCTCCACTTCCAGGTCCGTTATGACCGCACCCACCCCGATTTTTATCTTCTCGGCGGTGATTTCTCCCACCTTGATGTTGTGCTGCTGCTTCATGTAGTACTGGATGTCGCTCGTGAATACGTCGCCAGCCACCTTGATGCTGTTCTGCTGCACGATGCCTCCGAGCGAGATGACGGCTATTTCCGTAGTACCGCCTCCGATGTCCACGACCATGTTACCTTTCGGGGCCTCCACATCCATGCCTATTCCCAGGGCTGCCGCCATCGGCTCGAATATCAGGTACACGTCACGTCCTCCGGCATGTTCGGCCGAGTCGCGCACTGCCCTGATTTCCACCTCCGTACTGCCTGACGGGATGCCGACCACTATTTTGAGGTTGGGCGTGAAAAGCGTGCGCTTGCGGCTGTTCACCTGCTTGATGAATCCGCGGATCATCAGCTCCGCCGCATTGAAGTCGGCTATGACTCCGTCTTTCAGCGGCCTTATGGTCTTGATGCTCGGATTTACCTTTTCGTGCATCAGTTTTGCCTTCTGGCCCAGCGCGATGGGCTTGCCTGTATTGTTGTCGATGGCTATGATGCTCGGCTCGTCCAGGACGATTTCGTCATTCTGGAAAATGACTGTATTGGCGGTGCCGAGATCCATTGCCAGTTCTTGTGTCAAGAAAGAAAATCCCATTATCTGTATTTCAATTTTTTGCAGTGTTCAAAAATCTTTCAAATTTAGAAACTGTTTTGAAATTTTTCAACAATTCTTTTAATTGTATTAACGAAAAAATCGACACTGCCGCGATTTATGATATCTTTGCACCAGTAAATCGAAAGAATACGGTGGAAAGGGAAAAATATCTGATTTTGGTTGCCGGAGGCAGCGGAACGAGAATGGGAGGAAAGATTCCGAAGCAGTTCATCAATATCAGGGGCAAGGCTGTCCTGCACCATACTCTCGACAAGTTCACGGCTGCCGTGGCGGATCTTCATGTCATTATCGTACTTCCAGACGAGTGGCGCCAGGCGTGGAAGGACTATTGCTGCGGACACGGGCCTGTATGCCGGCAGACATTGGTATCCGGAGGCATCACGCGTTTCCATTCAGTGCGCAATGCCCTGTGCAAGGTGCCGGATGGCGCCGTGGTGGCAGTCCATGACGGGGTGCGTCCCCTGCTTTCGACCGGGATGATCGGACGCCTTTTCGGACTGGCCGGAACTTTCCAGGCTGTCGTGCCCGCAGTCCCGATTGTGGATACGGTAAAGGTCCTGAAAAAGTCGTCCGTACCGGACAGCGGGATCGTGTATGAAGCCGTGCCTGGAGAGACGGCGGACCGAAGCAGGCTTTTCGCGGCGCAGACACCGCAGATTTTTCATTCCGAAGTGTTGAAGCGGGCTTACTGCCAGCCTTATTCTACCGCATTCACCGATGATGCGTCAGTGGTGGAAAATGCCTGCATTGAGGGAGTGAAAATAATTTATCCGGAGGGTGAAAAATATAATGTCAAACTCACGACTCCGGATGATTTGCTTATTGCAGACGCCCTGCTGGCGCGTGGATGAATGTTAACGTCAATTCGACGAATTTATGTTGTTCCGGACCAGGGAATTCGTCGAACAGTCGTTAAGGATTTCTTCGAAATCCAAAATTCTCAAACCCCAGTCGCTGTAGCGACAGCCCCTTTTCAAGGGGCGCCACCCCCATTCGCCCCCTCGCCGGGGGCCCGTCGCAGGACTTCCGTCCTGCTCCTCAGAGGAAGTTCGATGATTTTTAATAAATTAAAATTCATCGAACCTACGTTAATGTTATTCCGTTTCTTCTTCGCTTTCCGATGATTTGCGGACGTTTGCCATGAAACTCGTATTCTGGTATTCTTTGACCCATACCTGGCGCTCTATGGCCTGGTCGAGGGAAATCTGCGTTTCCGTAGACTGTACGTACGGTATTTTCTGAATGGTGTTTACGAGGATTTCCATCAGGTGGTCATGGTTGAAACAGTAGATTTTCAGCAAAAGCGCATATTTCCCCGTGACGAAATGACATTCGACTATTTCGGAAATTTTCTTGAAAGACTCTATTACTTCCGGATACTTGTTCGCTACGGACAGTGATACGCTGACATATGCGCATACATTCAATCCGAGAGCCTGCGGCTTTACAAGGAGCCTCGAGCCAGTGATGACCCCGTTGGCTTCCAGCCTTTTGACTCTCTGGTGTATGGCCGCGCCCGAAACACCGCACTCCCGTGCAATCTCGAGAAACGGCATCCTCGCATTCTTTACAAGGAATGACAGGATTTTCTGATCGATCTGGTCGATATGATAACTTTGCATTTTGTAAGCCCTTTTAATTCAAAACGCAAAATTATAATAAAATTTTTAAGAATCACAACTTGTTTCGACCAAATAGTAATAAATTGTAATCCAATACCTATTTTTTGTTATTTTTCGATACCGTACGCCTTCTCCCGCGTCCGGTAGGCTCGCCTTCCTCTATGATTTTCCTGCAGTCTTCCTCTGTCAGGGCGGCCGCATCGGTCCCTTTCGGGATTCTGTAGTTGCTTCCGGAGTATTTTATGTAAGGTCCGTAGTTGCCGGCTATCACCTGGATGCCGCTTTCGGAAAATTCCGAAATTATCTGTTTTTCAGCCTTGTTCCCGGCATTTTCTATCAACTCTATGCACTTGTCTAATTCCACCCTGAGAGGATCTGCGCCCCTTGGCAGGGAAACGTTTTTGTCCCCGTATTTCAGATATGGCCCGAAACGCCCTTTCGTGGCAATGATATCCACGCCCTTGTACTGTCCTACCGTGCGCGGAAGGCTGAACAGCTTGAGAGCGTCCTCGAGCGTGATGCTTTCGATCAGCTGGCCGGGACCGAGGCTCGCATATTGCCTGTCTTCACCCTCGCCTTTCTGTATGTAGGGTCCGTATTGCCCGTACCGGGCCACTACCGTCTTTCCGTCGGACGGATCGGTGCCCAGTTCCCTGCTGACGCGGCTGTATTCCTTGTTGTTGAGGGTTTCTTCCACCTTTTCGTGAAACGGAGTATAGAAAGCGGCAATCAGGTCCTCCCATTTCATGTCTCCCCCGGCTATCTGGTCGAATTCCTTTTCCACGTTGGCCGTAAAGCCGTAGTCGAGGATAGTCTTGAATTTTTCCACCAGGAAGTCCGTGACTATCATGCCGATTTCCTGCGGAAGGAGCTTCCCTTTTTCCGCACCGACGGTTTCCGTCCTTGATACTGGCGAAATCTTTCCTCCTTTAAGCATGAAATCCGTCACCTCCATCTTCTCGCCTTCCTTGTCTCCCTTTATTATATATCCGCGCCCTTTGGTGAGGGTGGAAATGGTAGGGGCATATGTGGACGGCCTGCCTATGCCGAGCTCCTCTAATTTTTTGACCAACGTCGCTTCGGAATACCTTGCCGGCGGGGCAGTGAATCTGCACAGGGCCGAAATGCCGCGCTCTTCCATCTTTTCGCCCGGCTTCATTTCGGGAAGGAGCACGTTCTCGCTGTCCTGGTCATCGTCGGAACTTTCCATGTAGAGCTTGAGGAACCCGTCGAAAAGGACTTCATTCGCCTGTGTGACGAATACTTCCGGAAACCTGTCCGACCCTGTCTTCATATCCGTTCTCAGGATTTTCGCATCGGACATCTGGGATGCGACCGTCCTTTTCCATATCAGGTTGTACAGTTTCTGCTCCTGCGGAGTTCCCGGTATGGAAGTGTTCGTAATGAAAGTCGGCCTGATGGCTTCGTGAGCCTCCTGCGCACCCTTGCTTTTGGTCTTGTACTGTCTCGGACGCGAATATTCTTCTCCGAAGTGCCCGACAATGTACTCTTTTGCGGTATTTATGGCCAAAGACGACAGGTTGGTGGAGTCGGTACGCATGTAGGTGATGTATCCGGATTCATACAGGCTCTGGGCGATGTTCATCGTCTGGCTTACGGAAAAATGCAGCTTCCGGGAGGCTTCCTGCTGGAGTGTGGAAGTGGTGAACGGAGCGGCCGGAGTACGGCTTCCTTCCTTTTTCTCCATGTCGGTTATGGAGAACGAAGCCCCGATGCACTTTTCTAAAAATGCCGTCGCTTCCTCCTTCGTCTTGAAACGCTTGTCGACGGCGGCTTTCACCGAAACGTTCTCGGGAAGGCTTGCCGGATGGAAAACGGCCTCGATGCGGTAATAGCTTTCCTTGCGGAAGCCGATGATTTCCTTTTCGCGGTCCACTACTAACCTGAGAGCGACGGACTGCACGCGGCCGGCCGAGAGCTTGGGCTGGATTTTTCTCCACAGGATGGGGGAGAGTTCGAAGCCGACCAATCTGTCGAGGATGCGCCGCGCCTGCTGTGCATCCACCAGGTCCATGTCTATCTCCCTCGGGTTCTTTATGGCGTTCAGTATGGCGTCTTTCGTGATTTCGTGAAAGACTATCCTTTTCGTATTCTCCTTGGCAAGTCCGAGAGTTTCATACAGATGCCACGATATGGCTTCCCCTTCGCGGTCTTCATCGGATGCGAGCCATACGGTAGTCGCCTTTTTCGCGGCTTTTTTCAGTTCCGCCACGACGGCCTTTTTGTCCGACGGGATTTCATATTCCGGCTTGAAACCGTTTTCTATATCGATACTGAGCTTGCTTTTGCTGAGGTCCCTGATATGTCCGAAACTCGATTTTACGGTGAAATCCTTTCCCAGGAATCCCTGGATGGTGTGTGCCTTGGCCGGCGACTCAACGATGACTAAATTCTCCTCCATAAATTTCTTCTTAAAATTCTCTTATGCCGTAGCCGGCAACGGAAAAATCTTTTCGGACTGCAAAGTAAATCACAAACTTAATAATTTTCAAATTTTGTTGTTATTTTTGCAGTTTGTCCCCGACCGGCGGAAAATAAAATAGGAAAAGGATGAAAGAAATAACGAAAAAAAGGATAGTCAAGTGGTTCTGGATAATATTGCTCGTACCTATAGCCTGTGCAGTGCTGTTGATCCTGTCGGTATGGGCATTCGCGGATATACCTTCGTTCGAGGAACTGGAAAACCCGGAGAGCAAGCTGGCTACCCAGGTGATAGCGGAGGACGGCGAAATCCTGACCACGTTCCACATAGAGAACAGATCGTATGTCAGCTATGAGGATTTGTCCCCGTATCTTATAGAGGCTGCGGTGGCTACGGAAGACGCCCGTTTTTACTCACATTCCGGGATAGATTTCAAAAGTCTGGCGAGGGTGCTGGTCAAGACGCTGATTCTGAACGATTCGAGCCAGGGAGGCGGAAGCACCATCACGCAGCAGCTGGCGAAAACCCTTTATCCGCGCGAGGACGTAAGCGGGAATTTTCCCGGGGTGAGACAGATGAAAATGGTGTGGATAAAACTGAAAGAGTGGATCACCGCGGTAAAGCTCGAAAGAAACTACACCAAGAGCGAAATTCTGACGATGTATATGAATGCCGTCTTTTTCGGCAGCAACGCATACGGCATCAAGACGGCTTCCCAGACTTTCTTTTCCAAGAATCCGTCCGAACTGACTGCGGAAGAAAGCGCCATGCTGGTCGGAATGGTGAACAAGCCTACCCGGTACAATCCGGTCCTCAACCCTGACAAGGCTTTGGGCCGCAGGAATTTCGTGCTGAAACAGATGGCTAAGGCCGGTTATCTGACGGATGCCCAGGCCGATTCCATCAGCCGGATTCCGATAACCCTGGCATATCAGGTGCAGGACCACAATGCTGGGCTTGCCCCGTATTTCAGGGACATGCTCCGCAGGACCATGAACGCGAAGCAGCCGAAGCGCTCGTCCTACAGCATATATGAAGACTACAAGGTGGATTCCCTGCTCTGGGCCGATGACGACCTGTACGGATGGCTGCACAAGAACAAAAAGGCGGACGGGACTTCCTACAGTCTCGACAGGGACGGCCTGAGGATTTATACCACCATCAATTACAAGATGCAGCAGTATGCGGAGGAGGCCGTCGCCGAGCATCTCGGCAAGGACCTGCAGCAGAGTTTCTGGAGGGACTTGCGGAATAAGACGAACAAGCCGTTCTCGAACGACGTTGACAAGGCTACGGTCGACAGGCTGATGGCCCAGGCTCGCAGGTGGAGCGACAGGTATCGCACGATGAAGTCGAGAGGGGCTTCCGAGCAGGAAATCCTGAAAAGTTTCCGGGAAAAAGTGAACATGAGGGTCTTTTCCTGGCAGGGGAAAGGATATATCGATACGCTGATGACTCCGGACGATTCCATTAAATATTACAAGTCGCATCTGCGGGCCGGATTCATGGCTATCGAGCCGGAAACCGGACATGTGAAGGCTTATGTCGGAGGTCCGGACTACAGATATTTCAAGTACGACAACGTCCGCCAGGGCAAAAGGCAGGTGGGCTCCACCATCAAGCCGTTCCTTTACACTTTGGCCATGCAGGAGGGCATGTCTCCCTGCGACAAGGTGGTAAACGTGCCTCAGACCTTTATTGTCGGGGACGACACCTGGACACCGAGAAGTACGGACAGGGACGAATGGATAGGGCAGACCGTCACTCTCAAATGGGGACTGACAAAGAGCAGCAACAATATTTCCGCATATCTCATGAAGCAGTTCGGACCGCATGCCATGGCTGAAATGATGCGGAAAATGGGTATAGGCAGCCATATCGATGAGGTGCCGTCGCTTTGTGTGGGACCGGCCGACCTGTCCCTGTATGAAATGGTGGCGGCCTACAATACATTCCCGTCGCGCGGCGTGTATGTCGAGCCATTGTTCGTGACGAGGATAGAAGACAATATGGGGAATCTCCTGTCAGAGTTCAGCAATTCCAAGCGGGAGGCCATCAGCGAACAGACGGCATACCTTATGGCCAATCTGATGCAGGGGGTAGTGACCGGAGGAACGGCAGTCAGGCTGCGTTTCAAATATCAGCTGACCGGAGAGATAGCGGGCAAGACCGGAACTACGAACGACCAGTCCGACGGGTGGTTCATAGGCTATACTCCTGTGCTTACGGCCGGAATCTGGGTCGGTGCCGAAGACCGTCAGGTGCATTTCGAATCCCTGTCTCTCGGTGGAGGCTCCAATATGGCTCTGCCGATATGGGGTATTTTCATGAACAAGGTCTTGAAAGACGGGACATTGGGCATTACCGGAGACGAGAAGTTCATGGCTCCGGCCGGAATGCATCTCGACCTGAATTGCGACGGCAGTGATGCCGATGCCGTTTCGGAAACATCGGCCGATGATTTTTTTGATTGAAAACCATGACTTTCAGAGGTCTGTTGATAATATGAGCAAGTATAAATCCATTGCAGTAATTTACGGCAGCGATTCTTCCGAATGGGAAATTTCCTGCCGCAGCGGAGAATTTACGGCGTCGCGCATAGACGGGACGAAATACGATGTTTACGAGATTTTTGCCCGTTTCGGGCAATGGTCGCTCGTTGCATACAGGAAGCGCAATTCGGTGAGGAACATATTGCCGGAAGGCAGCCGTATCCGTGTGGACAAGACCGATTTTTCCGTCGTTTTGGACGGTGAGAAGATAAAGTTTGACTTTGCATATATAATGCAGCACGGGAATCCGGGGGAGAACGGACTGATGCAGGGCTATCTGGAAATGCTCGATGTGCCTTTCAGCAGCTGCAGCTCTTTCGTGTCGGCCATTACTTTCGACAAATTCACCTGCAAGAATTATCTCCGCAACGTGGACTACGTGAAGTGTGCGGATGACGTATTCATCAGGCAGGGGGAAGTCACCCCGGAACTTTCGAAAAAGGTTGTCGAACGGCTCGGCCTGCCTCTTTTCGTGAAGCCTACCGACGGAGGCTCGAGTTTCGGAGTGGTGAAAGTCAAGAAGGCGGAAGAATTCGACGATGCCGTGAAGACCGCTTTTTCCGAAGGGAAAATGATCCTGGCGGAAAAATTCATACCTGGCAGGGAAATAACCGATGCCGTTTATTTCGATGGAAAGGAATTGGTGGCGCTGCCCGTTATCGAGATCGTCACTGACCACGAGTTCTTCGACTATGATGCCAAGTACAACGGATTCAGCGAGGAAATCTGTCCTGCCCCGCTGCCTGACGAGGTGGCGGAAATGGTCCGGGAGACCTCCAGGAAAATCTATCGCAGGCTCGGATGCTCCGGCGTGGTAAGAGTGGATTACATCCTTTCCGGGGATGATCTTTATTTCCTGGAAGTCAATACGATTCCGGGCATGACAAGCGCCTCTTTGGTGCCCAGGATGGTGAGGACGGCCGGTTTGGACATGACTGACTTCCTTACTTCGATCATCGAATCAAGATAATGAATATCAGGGAATTCGTGGATTCGGCGAAAGCGAGGCTCATCCCGCTGTACGGTCCGCGTGAAGCACAGTCGATAATCGGTCTCCTGTACGGCTCGGTCCTGAATGTGCCTGCTTATTTCCATGTTACGGAGCCTGAATACACGATAGGTGCGGCTGATGAAGTGTTCCTGACGGAAAGCATGGAGCGTCTGTGTGCAGGCGAGCCGCTGCAGTACGTGCTGGGAAAAGCCGGATTCTGCGGGCTTGAATTCAAGGTCTCTCCTGCTGTCCTGATTCCGCGTCCTGAGACGGAGATGCTGTGCAGGATTCTGATTGATGAAGTCCTGCTGCCATCCGGGCGGCCCGCCCCGCGCATTCTCGACTTGTGCACCGGCTCGGGCTGCATTGCATGGACTCTCGCTCATTATGCCCGAGGCTCGGAAGTCACCGGTGTCGATATTTCGGAGGAGGCTTTGAAAGTGGCAGCCTCGCAGAACGTCAGCGAAAACATTCCGGAATTTCTCCTTTGCGATATCCTTGACGAATCCAGGGATATTTTCCATGGACGGATGTTCGACGTCATTGTCAGCAATCCTCCTTATGTGCGGGATTCGGAAAAGGCCCTTATGCGCGGAAATGTACTCGATTTTGAGCCATCGTCCGCCTTGTTCGTTCCAGACGATGACCCGCTCGTATTCTACCGTGCGATAGCGCGCATTGCCTCGGGGCACCTTGCTCCCGGAGGCTGTCTCGCTGTCGAGATAAATGAAGCATTCGGACCCGAAGTCCGCGATATTTTCGTTTCTGCCGGCTTTCCCGGCGCCGTTGTCCGCAAGGACCTTTCCTCACGGGACCGATTCGTCATCTGCGGATGATGGCATTTTCCCAAACGGATAAATTTTCAGCTGCCGAGAATTCGGGCATTGCAGGTCCGTACATCCGTTTTTTCTCAAATTACACGTTTAATCCTTGAGAAAACGGATAGATAGTGCTCACTTTGCGGGAAAAAAGGAGAGTACCATGAAAAGAAATTCTTTGAAACTGTATGCGGCGGCAGGATTATGTTTCACGGTTTTCAGCTGCATAGACCCCATACCGGAGGATGACGGCGGGCCTGTGACCGGTGCCGGGCCTGCCGGGCCTCCTCTCTCGGAGATTGCAGGTCTGCTCGCGGAACTTCCTTTCGGGCCGGAACATGTAAGGGAAGTGCATAATGCAGTGTCCGCCTCATCTGAAAACGGCTATGATGAAGAGTACACCATGGCGAATCTTTTTTCCGTGCCTGGATCCGGTGTCGGAGACGAGCATACAGGCACGAAAGCCGCTGAATATGCCAATCCCGTATCAGACCTTATCAGGGAGCATCTGTTGTCTAAGGCGCGCACGAAGTCTGCGGCGGGCGGCAGGACTTTCGAGAATGAAGAGGATGTCGAAAAATACATAGAAGCCCTGGCATCTTCCGATATCCAGGTCTATTGGCCGTTTTCCGACAGATGGAACGGGAGTGGAGAGATCCCGGTCATTACTTTCGATCCGGAGAACGAATCCACGACCAATATAGGATACAGGATACGCAGGACAGGGGACGGCATGACGGAAGTCGACACCGTAGTGGTGGATGAAAAGATGGCCGAAGAAAATCCCGTGTGGGTGGTGAACAGGAATTCCGACAGCGGATTCCTGAGTCTCGACATGATGAGGCAGTTGTATCCGGGGTGGACCGGAGAGGGCGGCACCATCGTCGTAAATCCATCCCGCTCATCGTCCGGAAACACTTCCGCCGGCTCGGTCAGGACCCTGATTCTCAAGGATTTTACCATGAACAGGAATTATGATTCATGGTTTGCGGGAGCTTCGGAATTCTTCGTCAAGTGCGGGGCGGTGGAGAATTTTACCGCCAGTACGGAAGCTGAATTGCAGCTGTATTCACCATCCATTACGGATTTCATGATAGTCGTGAAGCGAAACCAGGTAGGGAAGGCCCAGCCTTTCAATGCCGTCCTGATTTCCGACTGGACCGGACAGGTGGACAACTGTGCGTTCATGATTATCGAGGACGACGGCGGCAAACAGACTTCATGGGAATGCACCGCTCTTGTAAGGATAGAATCCAAGAGCTATGGAATAGAGGTTGATCTGCCGTTCAGGACGCGGGACGACATAGTCTGGAGGGGCTCTTTAAGCAGCCGCTATCTTGAGGCGCATGACAATACTCCGGAAAATTTCGGAGACGTGACCATTACGTTCGAGATTGAGGATTGATTATGGCCATCTCGCAATTCCTGCAGTCGAAGTGCAGCGCGAAACGGCGTCCGTTGTTTTCAAGGAAAAGTTTCTCCGGCCATTTCTCTCCGTGATACTTCGGGCATTTGCCGAACTGGTACCTGATGCAGTATTTTGTCCGCATCAGTTCGGCTCCCTCCTTTTGTTCCAGTTCATAGGCAGGCTCAACGTCCGCCGCACCGAGAGCATTGAAAAGCTCGAGAGCTTTTCCGTTTGAGATGTTTTCCTTGTATGACATGTGTTTTCCGGAGATGAAGCTGCAGGCTTTTTCCGGGTTTCCATCCTGTCTGTACAGCTGTCTTGTGCGCAGCGGCATCCTGTCGAGTTCATCCGCAATCCTGCGTCTGAATGCATTCAGGACCGACATTGGCAGGAACGGAAGTCCGTTTGCGGAAAATTCTTCCACCGAGAACGAGTAGTGCCCGCACGACTTTGAAAGCTGGGAGATGACGGTTTTCCGCATGCCGTCCCGGTTTTTTGCCGGCTCTGCGTTTTCTCCGAGCGTGCCGGACCATGTCCTGCCGTCCGCGGTTTCCGCAGAGACGGACAGTATCCCGTCATTGCCTGAAACGGACAGCCTTACATCCATATACCTCGACGGCATGTCTGTTTCGAGTTCTTTCTCGAAGGCGGTGTCTATATTCCTGTAAAGCGTCATTCCGCATTTCAGTTCCGGCACCGGCTTGCACCTTATGGTCATGCCGTCGCACACGTCTCCGCGGAATCCGATGACTTCATTTGCATTGGACACGAAGCAGAAGCCGTCTCCGTTCCTCAGTTTCAGGGATGAGGTTGCCGGACGCAGCCGGATGGCGGTGAAGTCGGGGGATAAGGATATGACCGTCCCTGCTGTTTCACCCATTGACTTAGCTGCTCCGGAACTGGCCCATTTGCCCCTTTTGCCGTCTATGTACAGCTCCGTATAGCCTCTGTTGAATGTCTTGTCCGGCGCCGGGATGAATCCTCCGGCAATTCTTCCGAACGAGGCCCTCCTGTATTTTTCCGGATATTTCCGCACGAGGGCGTCAAGGGCGAGAGAATGGTCTCTTACGACATTCTTGACATAAGACATGTTTTTGAGGCGGCCTTCGATTTTGAATGACGACACTCCGGCTTCGGCAAGGTCTTCAAGCCTGTTTTTCAGGTTGAGGTCTTTCAGGGAAAGCAGAGGCTTGTTGGAAACGAGTTTCCTTCCGGTTTCATCTATGAGGTCGTACAGCGAGCGGCAGGCCTGTATGCAGGCTCCGCGATTGGCGCTGCGGCCCGAGATGTTTTCCGAAATATAGCATTGCCCGCTGTAACATACGCAGAGTGCTCCGTGTACGAAAAATTCCAGTTCGCAGCTTACCGCGGCGCGGATTGCCCGGATGTCATCCAAAGACAGTTCCCTTTCCAGTATCAGCCTCGAGAAACCGAGGCTTTCCATAAAGGCGGCCTTTTCAGGTGTCCGTATGGCGCATTGTGTCGAAGCATGAAGCGGGATTTTCAGTCCGGATGTCCGTGCAGTCCCTTTTGGACCGTCCCCGTATGAGCGCACTGCCATGGCGAGCCCCGCATCCTGGATGATGACCGCATCCGCGCCGGCATCCTGAAGCCGGAACAGCATTTCACAGGCCCTGTCCATTTCATCATCATATATGATGGTGTTCAAGGCTGCAAATATCCTGACTCCGAATTTGTGGGCATACTCGCAGAGCCTTCCGATATCTTCAATGGAATTTCCCGCTGCCTGCCTTGCTCCGAATTCCGGTCCGGCAATATATACGGCATCGGCACCGCAGTCGATGGCTGCGATGCCGATATCCGCCGTCCTGGCCGGGGCCAAAAGTTCAAGGTCTGTCATCTGACCGTCCGCCCGACAGGCATCAGTTGCATTTAAGAGCTGCAATCTGCTGCTTTGCAGTCTCTCCGTATTTTGCGTTGGATGTGATTTTCTGATAGTATCCGCATGCCTTGGCATTGTCTCCGCCCTGCTGTGCAAGCACGGCGATGGAGTAGTAGATGTCATCTACGTTCCTTGCGGTAGGAGCCAGTGCCACATATTTCTCGAAATAGCTGATGGCTTCAGCGTTTTTGCCGAGCTGGAGGGAAGCCTGTCCGGCCACCTGCATTGCGGTAGCATTCTCCGAATACTCATTCGACTTGAGGGCATAGTTGACCGCATCCTCGTATTTCTTGGCTTTCAGGGAAGCTGCGGAAAGTTTGATATACGTGTTGGAAAGCTGCTTTACTGCATTTTTCTCCTGTCCGTTCCTCATTGCCATCTTGTAGGCGGCTTCCGCTCCTGCGATATCGCCTGCGGATGCCAGCGCCATTCCGAGCCTGAGACTTGCCATGCCGTTAGTGGAGTCGATGGCTATGGACTGCCTGTAGCTTTCTGCCGCACCTGCGAAATCCTTGCTGTTCAGAAGAGTGTTGCCTTTCTGGATATATACCTGCGGGATAAGTTCGCCTGCCTCGGCCGTCACATCCGCATTCTGGTATTCCTCACCGATTTTCACTGCTTCGTTCAGCTGCGCAACTGCATTGTCGTAGTCTTCGGCCTTTATCATGTCCTTGGCTATGGAAAGGGTGATCTTCGGGATGATATCCTTGCAGTTCGTTACGATTTCAGCGCCTTCTTCGCCGCAGGCTTCTGCCTGGGTGAGTGCATCACGGAAATACTGGAGGGCTCCGTCATTGTCGCCCATACTCAAAGCAGTGGCTCCATTGTTGTAGGTTTCCGTTGCCGTAGCCATGTCCTGGGCGGAAAGAGCCGCTCCGGAAATGAGCATAGATAATGCGATGAGAGTGATTTTCTTCATAATTATTGAATTTATTTTCGACATTCGTTTTTGCACATCATTGCAAAAATAGAAAAATTTTGTTTTACTTTTGTTCAGTCAAATAAGAAAAATATCTTTTTGATGAAAAAACATATCATAAAGACGATTATTGCCATTGCAGCAGCCGTTCAGTGCTTTGCCGCAAGTGCCGCCACGGTTATCAAAACCGATCCGGCGGTATCTTCCGGCAAACTCGACTGCGGGCTGTCATACTACATAGTGTCCAATCCTTCTAAAAAGGGCCTTGCCGACTTCGCCTTGGTCAGGAAGCTCGACATGGACTCCACGCGGACGCTTCAGGACGAGATAGCGGTTGCTCGCGGAAGTCTTGACTCCCTGCCTCATTTTACGCACAGAAGCCCGCTGGATTTCCTGTCCGGGAACGGCATAGTTTATCCTCGTACGGGATATTTCTCGGTGGAAAAAGATGCCGTCCTGTATCATTTCCGGGATATCCGCCTGGACAGGACGGCCAAAATCGCGGATTCCACCCTGCTCCTGCTGTTCGATATCGTGCAGAAACTGGCGGAGGCCTCCGATCGTCCCGATTCACTCGGAAGGAATGTCGGGGATCAGGCCGTGATTGTCGCGGGAGACATAGACAAGGCGGCGATGCTGAAAAAAATGGACATGCTCTCCCTGATGATAAACAAGGGAGCGGATGCCGTACCGGCAATGTCCGACAGTACCGTGCATGATTCCGGGGCCGGTGCCTGCGGACTTGAATTGCATGTAAGGGAAGACTCCCTGAGCGGGACTGCCTCTGTCAACGCCGCTTTTTACGGGCCTGCGATGTCACGCGAGCACCGCGGCACGACCGCATATCTGCTTTCCGTCCAGTTCTGGAACGAGTTCCGGACCGCCTTCGAGATGCGCATGTCATCGCTGCTCGGACAGGAGGGGATTCCGTGTCCGGCGATCCGCCTGCATTGCTCCGACTGTCCTGATGCCTGCGGCAAGGAAAAATACACGATTTCGGTATTGTCTGCGGCAGCAGATACCGCCAGGGTCGAATCATTGCTGCTTTCCGTCCTGTCTGACCTGAAGCGGGAGGGACTTGCGCCGGAAGAATATTCATTTGTACGGGCAATATCCGATAACAGCCTGTATATGAAGTCTCTGTCCCATTCTGCGGATAATGCCGACTATGTGCGGAAATGCTTTTCAGCGTTCGTTTACGGGTCCGGTATCGTTTCTGCTTCGGACGAGGCCGATTTTTTCCTGTCTTCAGGGCTGCCGGATTCCGTCAGGAACGGTTTTCTGAACAGGTATCTCGCCTCTCTTTTGCCCGATATCAGCGAAGCCGCGGACATCAGGAGCCAGGCTGCGGGATTAAATCTGCGCGACACTTTGCTGTTTCCCGGAGGGCAGACGAAAGTCAGAATCAGGAAAATGAGGAACAACAAGGACTTCGGGGGAAGCACCTGGATCTTCTCGAACGGCATGACGGTCATGTACAAAAAGATGGAGACGGGCGGCCGGATGTATTATTCGTGGGTTTTGCGCGGAGGAATAGCTTCTGTGGCGGATTTGAAGGCTGGAGAAGGCGCTTTTTACCCGGACATGCTGTTCACGGGCAGGATTTGCGGCATCGAAGGGCACGTGTTCAGGAAAATGCTTGCTGCGGAAGGCATAAGCATGGATGTCCATGTCGGATTTGCGGATATGAAAATTTCCGGCTCGCTGCCTTTTGACAGGATGACTCTGCTCATGAAAGCGCTTACGGCCGTTTCAACCGGATATTCCGCGGACGGGCAGGCCGGTCTGTATTACATGGAAAGCGAGCGCATGAGGCTGTCTTCCGCGAGAGGCGAATACCGTTCCCGGCTGGCTGTCATCGACAGTATCATGTATCCGGGCTACAGATATTATCTGAACAAGTCTCTGTCTGGACTGTATCCTGACCTGCCTTCACGTGCCGAGCAGTTTTACAAGGCAAGATTCTCCCGGGCGAACGACGGCGCGCTGATACTTGTCGGAGACATGGACGAATATGATGTGAAGAAAATCCTCGAATCGTATCTCGGGGACTTTCTGACGCAAAAGTATGAATTCAGGCGGCCGCATGTCATGTATCAGCCTCTTTCGGGGTGGAGCACATACGTTTCTGACGGCCGGGTCGCTTCCCTGGACGCAGTCATGTCGACAAGGCTTATGATGAATTCGTCGAACTATATGTCGTCGCAGATAGTGACGATGGCGATGGCGGAAGTCATAAACAGGACTTTGGCCGCATCCGGAATGACGACCAATATTTCCGGTTCGGTCTCCATGTTCCCGCACGAGAGATATACGGTATCTGTTTCGGCCATGCCCGTGTCCTTGTCTTCCCTGCCGTCGTCGGTGGTGTCCCAAAGCTATTACCATGTGTTGTACGATATCCGGTCCGCTATTGCCGGACTTGCTGACAAGGGCCTGGACGACAGCCTGATATCCGTTTACAAATCAGCGCTTTCCGACAGATACGCTTCCATGCAGCAGAATCCTGAATACTGGATAAAAGCGATGTCCGACAGGGTGGTCTCCGGGAAAAACCTGGATTTCGGATACGGGGACAAGATTTCGGCCGTTACTGCGGACAATGTCAATGCCGTGCTGAAATCCCTTTACGAGGGCAGCCTGGTAGAATATATCATAAAGAAGGATTGAAATGCCGAACAGGCTCGTTATAACTGATTTGAAATTTTAGGAAAATGAATGGACCGGCAATGATTCAGATAGACGACTGTATTGTCTCGGCGGATATTCTGACGGAATTTTTTGCCTGCGACTACGGTGTATGCAAGGGGGCATGCTGCGTGATCGGGGACAGCGGCGCTCCGCTTGAGGACTGCGAGCCCGGGGCGCTGGAAGAAAATTATCCCTGTTACAGCCAGTTGATGAGTGCGAAGGGGCGCGAAACTGTGGAAAAGTGCGGCTTTGCGGTCGTGGACCGGGACGGCGACTTGGTGACACCCCTCGTCCCTCATACGGAGGAATGCGCCTACAGCGGCTTCGACCGGGAGGGTAACTGCTTTTGTACCGTGGAGCGCTGCTGGATGCGCGGAAACGGCTCATTCCGCAAACCGATATCCTGCTGGCTTTATCCCATACGTGTCTCGCAGCTTGGGAGCGGCATGCGTGCCCTGAATCTGCACCGCTGGGATATCTGTAAATGCGCTTTCGAAAAAGGCCGCAGGGAACATGTCCGTGTTTACGAATTTCTCAAGGACCCCATTATCCGCTATTTCGGCGAGGAGTTCTACGACATGCTCGAATCTGCCGCATCATCCCTTTTTGCGGCCAAATGATGCTGTGAAAAATAACATTCTTGTGAAAACGTTCACGGGCGGGCGTTCGCTGATGCTCATAAAAAAACTCAAAAAAGAGAAAATCTTTTCAAACTGTTTCTCTTTTTTGAGTTTTTTATCAGCAGTACGATAGAAAGCGTCCGATCATCAGAACGTCACCCTGAGACCTACCTGGCATCTCCACCTTGAATAGAAGTCGTCAAGACTGAGTGTCTGAGGGCCGCTTGCCCGGTATGAATAGGTAGGAGTCATGTTGCCGTTGCCGTCGTCTGTCAGACTGTCGACATTTATGATGTTGAGCATCCATGCTCCATAGTTGTACCTGCCCCATTCCGGGTTGAACATGTTCCCGATGTTGAGGATGTCCACGACAAACTGAATCTTGCGGCCGCTCTGCCTGTCATAGAAGAAGTCCTGGGCAATATGCAGGTCGAAGTGATTCTCGAATTTGCCGATTCCGGCGTTTCTTTCGGACCACTGGCCTCTGTGGCTGCGAAGATACTTGTCACTCTTGATAAACTGCTCGAATTTTTCGGCATCTCCGTCATTTGCCCACGTCATCAGAGAAACTTCTTCTGCAGTCGGTATGTAGAGCAGGGTATTGGCCTCGTCGCCGTCGCATCCGTCTCCGTTGAAATCTTCCGATTCATTCATGGTATAAGAATATCTCTGTCCGCTTGTCCCGGTATAGGTAAGGGAGACAGATGTCTGAAGCCGGCCGGCAGCATATCTCGGAGTGGTGTATGTAATGGCGGCCATTATCTTGTGAGGCCTGTCGAAAAGGGAATGCGAAAGCACTACATCGTTAGGGTCTACCGAGAAATAGTTTTCCCAGTTTGATTTCGCTACAGACGAAGTTCCGTCGTTTACGGAATACGAGTGTCCGAAAGTATAGGCGGCCATGAGGTCAAGACCAAAGTCGAAACGTTTTTCTATCTGACCGCTCAATGAATATGAATATCCTTTGTTCGTATTCTCAAGGGCGATGATGGTCGAATAGTCTCCCCTGCTGGAATAATAAGGGGCTGTATTGATATCGTTGGCGGCCGCTTTGCTGACTGCATAAGTCACTCCGGTCTGCTCGATGGCGAGATTCCTGAAATATACATTGTTCAAGCCTTTTGAGTAAAGGGCGTCGAACGTGAATTTCCATCCGTAGCCGAAATCCTGCTCATACCCGAGGTTCACACGGAAAGACTGCGGATATTTGAAATTCCTCGACAATGTATTTATGGTCGAACCGGCTGTTCCGGAGGCGATTCCCGGCTTGACTATATCTTCGTACGGATTGCTTGTCAAAGGAAAATCGGAAGGGACGTTACGCAGATAGATGGATTTGGATTCCACGCCTGTATTGTTGAATGCATTAGTCAGCCATACGAAAGGCACACGTCCGGTGAAAAGACCGGCACCTCCGCGCAGAAGCGACTTGCGGGCCTTGTCCATATACC
The DNA here is from genome assembly GCA_944322805.1 of uncultured Bacteroidales bacterium. Classification (GTDB taxonomy): domain Bacteria; phylum Bacteroidota; class Bacteroidia; order Bacteroidales; family UBA932; genus Cryptobacteroides. The sequence goes on from CALUQC010000085.1 coordinate 23,115, forward strand.
AGCGGAAACCCACGCGAGGCGAGAAAAGCACGGAAGCCTTCGGCGTTACGCCTACATACTGGCTGTTTTCCTTTGCTATATCGGTTGCGTTGAACTCAGCGTTTTCACTCGGCTTGTTCAGCAACATCGGCAGATCCATGCGGAGTCCGTAGGTAAGGGAAAACTGCGTATTCGGTTTCCATTCGTCCTGGGCGTAAAGTCCGAACTGTGCAGACCAGACGTTTGCTGCCCACCTGGTGTTTCCTCCCGTCAGTTCCGGGTCGGAATAACCGAATCCGTATCCTCCGTTGATGGTGTTGTTCATGAAGTCATTTATGGAAGCGAACCCGTACGAGCCGTAAGCTCCCTGAATGAACAAATTATTGAAACGGAATATCTCGTTATGGGTACCCACGGTAATATTATGGTTGCCCTTGAATATGGACACGTTGTCGGAAATGGTATAGACATCAGAATCAACGGAATTTGCACCTGATGAATAATCCGTACCGAGGCTTACGCTCAGGTTGTCCGAAACGGTGATGTTGGCACCCGGATATGCGATAGACCTGTGGTCCCTGACAAAAACCGCAGTGGCACGGAATTCATTTGAAACGATATCCGATATGCGGGAGTTCAGCTCGGCCACGAGGGTATGTGTCTGATTTGCCTGTTTGTACGACGAATTGTTGAACATGTACTCTCTTGCGCTGGCATCATACTGGTCTGCGTAAGCATCCATGAACTGGTAGCGGAACATGAACTTGTGGTTGTCCTTTATGTTCCAGTCGATGCGTGCCATGGCGTTTATGGACTGGTCGATGACCTGGTGCTGGCCGAAAGTCTCTCCTGTATCCGATATGCCGTAATTCCTCTCGTAGTGGTCTATCATGGCGGCAGCTATCGTCTCATTGAAGATATTGCCGAGATTGGTCCCGTCCTGGAGGACGACGTCACTCTTCAACTGCGTACCGTTATATGACCCGTTCACAGGCGAATAGACATTCGGGCTGGAGTTCCTCTTGTATTCCGCGCTGGCGAAGATGAAGAGCTTGTTCTTTATGATAGGCGCGCCGATTGTAAATCCGTAGGTCTGGGTGAACTGCTGGGCATACTTTTCCCTTGTCTGTCCATCCTGCAGGATGCCTGGCGTCTTGCCTATCATGTCCTGGTTGTTGATATAGCTGTAGGCGGAACCCGTCACGGTATTTGTACCGGATTTGGTGATGGCATTGATTGCACCTCCGGTAAAGCCGGACTGGCGCACGTCGAAAGGTGCGACCACCACCTGTATCTCGTCGATGGCATCGAGGGCGATAGGATTGGCCCCGGTCTGTCCGCCGTTGGTCCCCGAGGATGCAAGTCCGAATGCATCGTTTGCAACTGCTCCGTCCACCTGGAAACTGTTGTAGCGGTTGTTCGTACCGGAGAACGAAATGCCGCCTCCCTTGGTTAGCGTGGCCTGCGGAGTATATTGCACCACGTCGTAGATGCTCCTGTCGATAGACGGGGTGTTTTCCACAGTACTGCGGCTGAAGCTGGCACCTGCCCCGGTCTTGTCTGCATTGAATGAACTTTCGCTGACCACAATGACGGCATCGAGTTCATTCGAGACTTTCATGACAGCATTGAGTTCGTATGGTTCGCCGAGCTTCAGGGTAATCCCCGAATAGTCAAGAGTGGTCATTCCGATATAAGAGACTTCCACTTTGTACGGACCTCCCGTACGCATACCGTTGATAGTATAACGGCCTTCTTCGTTCGACACGGCTGTGTACTGCGTGCCGGATGGGGTATGCACGGCAATGATTGCAGCCCCGATAAGGGCTTCTCCGTCTTCGTCCGCGACGTACCCGTTCATGCTCGATGTTGTAACCTGAGCAAAGGCGATTATGCCCGAAAAGAGCAATGCCAACGCTGTAAGTGTCGCATTAAATGCGTGTTTCATAATAATTTAGCTGTTAATAATAGTTGTTTTGTCGGGACGAATATAATACTTTTTACAATTTATTCCCGTATTCTCCCGATATTTAATATTAACTTAATAAATTTCCGACGGCAAAAAATTCTCGCCGGAAGTCTTGCAGAACGGGCCAAAATGTATATCTTTGCACCCGAAATGTGGAGAGATTTGGCTGCTTGCAACCACACAAAAAAATGCTAAAATGATTGTCCGGCTTTCGGGCGGACAGCGGTTTTTAGGTATCGGTTTGTGCTCCTCATTTCATGCAGGGGCTTTTTTTATGCCCTGACCGGCAGCTGCCGTAATGAAGGGGATTAATTCAATAAAAAATAATATCATGGCATATTTGTTTACTTCAGAATCAGTGTCCGAGGGACACCCGGACAAAGTGGCGGACCAGATTTCGGATGCCATCCTCGACGAATTCCTCCGCCAGGACCCGGAAGCGAAAGTCGCATGCGAGACGTTCTGCAGCACCGGCCTCGTGGTAGTCGGCGGCGAAGTCCGCTCGGAGGATGCCTATGTCGATATTCAGAACATAGCGCGGAAAGTCATCAACAGAATAGGGTACAACAATGCCGACTATATGTTCGACGGAAACTCCTGCGGCGTGATTTCAGCCCTCCACGAGCAGTCTCAGGACATAAACCGGGGGGTCGTCACGGAAAATGCCGACGAACAGGGTGCCGGAGACCAGGGCATGATGTTCGGCTATGCATGTGATGACACGGCAGAGTATATGCCTCTCCCTTTGGCTCTTGCACACAAGGCCCTTATGATCCTTTCCAGGATACGGAAGGAGACGCCGCAGCTGATGCCTTATCTTCGCCCAGACTCCAAGTCCCAGTTCACTATCGAATACGATGACCTGACCCACAGGCCGCTGAGAGTGCATACGATAGTGATTTCGACGCAGCATGACGAATTCGTGCCGGCAGAGCTCGGCAACATGAGCTATAAGGATGCCTGCGGGCAATACGGACAGAAACGCGTGGATGCCGCGATGCAGGCAAAAATCCGCAGGGACGTGGAGGAAATCCTGATACCTGCGCTCATTGAAGAATTGCCGGCGGAAACTGCCGCACTTTTCAAGGGAGACCATATACTGCACGTGAATCCTACCGGGAAATTCGTCATAGGCGGTCCTCACGGGGATACCGGCCTGACAGGAAGGAAGATTATCGTGGATACGTACGGAGGCAAGGGCGCTCATGGCGGGGGAGCCTTTTCAGGAAAGGACCCGTCCAAGGTGGACCGTTCTGCCGCGTATGCCGCCCGGTATATCGCCAAGAATATGGTGGCGGCGGGCCTTGCTCATGAGATGCTCGTCCAGCTGGCATATGCGATAGGCGTGGCGGAACCGGTAAGCGTCTATGTCAACACTTACGGCACCGCAGCTAAGGATGCTTCCGGAGAACGTATCAGCGATTCCCTCATTGCAGAGCGCATAAAGGAACTTTTCGACCTCCGTCCGGCTAAAATCATAGAAAAATTCCAGTTGAAGAAACCGATTTACGAGCCGACGGCGGCATACGGACACGTGGGAAGAAAACCGTACAAGGACTTTGTCGAGGTAGTGCGCGGCGGAAAGAAGTCGCAGGAGTTCGTCCAGTTCTTCGGATGGGAGCTTCTGGATTCCGTAGACCTGATCAGGAAAGAGTTCAATCTCGCATAGGTCCGGAGCAGGCCTGTAACCAGAAAACCTTCAAACACCCAAGTCCGCATGAAGATAGGAGAAATAGATCTCGGGAAACAGCCCCTGTTCCTTGCCCCGATGGAAGACGTGACGGATGCGTCTTTCCGCTTCGTATGCAAGGAATTCGGCGCCGACATGATGTACACTGAATTCGTGTCTTCCGACGGACTCATCCGGGATGCGAAAAAATCCCTGGACAAACTCCGCACATACGATTATGAGACCCCCATCGGCATCCAGATTTACGGAAATATCCCCGAGGCCATGGTGGACGCCGCGCGTATGGCTGAAAATGCCGCGGAGTTGGTCGGCGGCCACGGAGCGGACCTCGTCGACATCAATTTCGGCTGTCCTGTCAACAAGATTGCACGCCGCGGGGCCGGGTCCGGAATGATGAGGGAGCCGGACAAAATGGTGCGTATCACGAAAATGGTGGTGGATGCGGTCCGTCTTCCCGTCACCGTCAAGACGAGGCTCGGCTGGGATGAGGATTCCAAAATCATAGTGGAACTTGCGGAGAGGCTGCAGGATGCCGGTATCAAGGCTTTGACCGTCCACGGCCGGACGCGTTCGCAGATGTACAAGGGAGACGCCGACTGGACATTGATAGGAAAAGTGAAGGAAAACCCGCGCATGCATATCCCCGTCATCGGAAACGGCGACATAGACTCTCCCGAAAAGGCGAAAGAGTGCTTCGACAGATACGGGGTGGACGGGATAATGATAGGCAGGGCGACATACGGCCATCCGTGGATATTCAGGGAAATACGCCATTATTTGGACACCGGCGAACTGCTTCCTCCCATGGGGGTGGACGAGAGGGTCGCTCTTGCAAAGCGGCATCTTGCCAAATCCATAGAGGTTAAAGGCGAAAAAGTCGGCGTCCTTGAGATGCGGAGGCACCTGTCCGCATATTTCAAGGGGCTTCCGGATTTCAAGGAGACTCGCCTGAAACTTGTGACTCTCACCGACCCGTCCGAACTGTATGACACTCTCGACTATGTGGCTTCCCGCTGGGGCTCAGATATTGTCACGGACGACACTGCCTCATAGCCGTCCCGGACCGTATCATCTCTGTTAAATGACGATGAACATGATGATAGACAAATTTTTACTCGCACCATATTACCTGACCTTGAAATTCAGGCACTTTCTGTACGACAAGGGCCTTAAAAAAACCGCAAGGGCTGATGTGCCCACCGTCTGTATCGGTAATATTACCGTAGGGGGTACCGGAAAGACCCCGCATACGGAACTTACAGTCAGGACATTGCTCGAAATGCCTGAAACGGCAGGCAAGAACATCGCGGTCCTGTCCCGGGGCTACGGACGCAGGAGTAAGGGTTTCCAGCAGATTCTGCCAGGAGACAATGCCGATTTCGCCGGTGACGAGCCGTTGCAGATAAAGACGAAATATCCGGACATAACCGTAGCTGTGGATGCGAAGCGAGTGGAAGGCTGCGATTTCCTTTCCCATCCGGAAAAAGCCGGCACTCAACCGAAAGGCAGGGAATGTCTCCATAAGGATTTCCCGCCGGCGGACATCATCGTCCTGGACGACGCATTCCAGCACAGGGCATTGTCTCCGACCATTTCCATACTTCTGATGGACTATTCCAGACCGGTTTCGAAAGACCTCCTCCTGCCTCTCGGACGCCTCAGGGACCTGCGCGGCAGGGCATCGGCAGCTGATGTCATCATCGTGACCAAAAGTCCGGCATACATAGACGAAACACATAAGAGAGAGTGGATTTCCGATTTCCTGTCCTTGCGGAACTTCGATCCGGATACGCTCCGGGGCGAGACTCCCGAAGGAAAGATGCAGACGGTCCTGTTTACTTCGGTGCGCTATTGCGAAGCTGCTCCCGTATTCCCGGAAGGGGACCAAAGATATGTCTATGCAAAAAGGGCCGTCGCTTTTTCAGGCATTGCCGACGATTCCCGGTTTATGGCATATCTGGCAGGCAAATACAAGGTGGTCAGGCATATCGCCTTCAGTGACCATCATAAGTTCTCGGCTTCCGATATCGGTACGATATCCGCAGCCGCCATGTCCGAGCCGACCGCATTGGTCGCGACCACCGAAAAGGACAGCCAGAGACTTAAAACCATGAAGAAGATACCCGAAACACTCAGAAAAAGAATGTTCCGGATACCGATAGAAGCGTATTTCCTGACAGAAAAGGAAGAGACGGTTTTCCGCAATCTCCTGTTGCAAGCCGCATCCTCTAAGCCGGAACTAAAATTGGATTTCAAAGAAATCCATAACGACAGTTCGACGAATTCCTTAGTCCTGAACAACATAAATTCGTCGAACTGTCGTTAACTTTAGAACATCCACTGCTCCGCCGCGCTCAATCAGGCCCCGGCTTCGGCTTCGGTTTCGGAGTTTCCGGTAAGAATCTCGTTCTGTACCTGCACGGAAGCATCATGGATGGCGTTGAAGACAGTCGAAAGGAATTTTTCCGACAGCCCTTGTTCCTTGCCGCGCTCTATGACCTTTTCAAGCAGGGCATCCCACCGTGAAGTCTGGAGGATGGCTATGTTGTTCGTCTTCTTGTATTCCCCTATCTGGCGGCTGATATTCATTCTCGAGCCGAGCAGATACAGCAGGCTTTCGTCTATTACGTCGATTTTCGCCCTCAACTGATGGATATTCTCCTTGTATTCGGGACTGTCCGAGTCCGCTTCCCTGACAACCAGTTTGGACATCATTTCTTCCAGTTCCTTTGGAGTGAGCTGCTGCTTTGCATCGCTGAGTGCACAGGTCGGATCACAGTGGGATTCTATCATCAGCCCGTCGAGTCCCAGGTCCATCGCGGTCTGGGAAATTTCCAGAAGATATTTCTTTGCCCCTCCCATATGGCTCGGATCACAGAAAAACGGCAGTTCAGGATACCTGCTTCTGAGTTCGATGGCTATCTGCCAGTCCGGCCTGTTCCTGTACGGGATTTTTTCCGAAGTGGAGAAGCCTCGGTGAATCACGCCTAATTTCTTCACACCTGCCTGATTCAGCCTTTCCAGTGCTCCTATCCAGAGGTCAATGTCTGGATTTACCGGATTCTTTACGAGGACCGGAATATCGGTATCTTTCAGGGCGTCGGCTATTTCCTGCACCAGAAACGGATTCGCTGTAGTCCGTGCGCCTATCCATACCATGTCCACCCCGAATTTGATGCAGTCGAATATGTGTTTTTCGCTTGCCACCTCCGTGCAGATTTTCATTCCGAGTTCATTTTTCACCCTCTGCATCCATTTCAGCCCCGGCGTACCTACGCCCTCGAATGTATTCGGATGAGTGCGCGGCTTCCATATTCCTGCACGGAATACGCTTATCCCCATGGCTTTAAGTCCCCTGGCTGTCTCCATTATCTGGATTTCCGATTCCGCACTGCATGGCCCGGCTATCAGGAACGGCCTTTTCTCATTGAACAGGTTGAACAGATTCCATTCTTTCAGCGGAATGATTTCGAGTCTTTTTTCCATAACAAGTTCGTTTTATCTGATTATTCTTTTTATCCTGTTTGCGTCTTCTATGAGCGAGCGGATTCCCTTTTCATCGAATTCGTCTATCGCCTTTCTGAACGCATTTATTTTTTCTATGTATGTGTCAATGACCTTCAGCAGATTGTCCCTGTTCTGGGAAAAAATCGGCACCCACATGTCCGCATTGCTTTTCGCAAGCCTGACGGTGGAAGAAAAACCTCCGGAAGCCAGGTCGAATATGTGTTTTTCGTTTTTTTCCTTGTCCAAGACCGTAAGGGCCAGTGCGAATGACGTGATATGCGAAATATGTGACACGTATGCCGTATGCACGTCGTGGCTTGAAGCATTCATGTATATCGGTCTCATGTTCAGGCAGTCGTACATCTTTTCCACAATCCTTACCGCAGCCGGACTTGACTCCTCCTGATTGCATATTATGCAGGCCCTCCCGTCGAAAAGTCCCGGCATGGCGGCCCATGGACCGGAATATTCCGTACCTGCCATAGGATGAGTGGCCACATACCTCATGCGCATCGGATGATAGTGCACCGTCCTTATCAGCTGCTCTTTCGTAGAACATGTATCGATAACGATTTTCCTGCATGAACTGCCGTTTTCCGTCTCTTTCTGGAAAATGTCCAAAATTTCAGGCAGAAGTTTGATGGCTGCCCCTACGGGTACAGCCAATATTATCATGTCGCACGAGCCCGCACATTCTTCCAATGTCGTTATCTCGTCTACAAGTCCTATTTTCATGGCGGCCGCAGCATTCACACTGTCCGACTCTACTCCCTTCAACTTTTCCGCAAAGCCCCTTCTTTTGAGGTCTATGGCCATGGAGCCGCCGATGAGGCCCAACCCTATTATTCCTATATTCATCGTGTCCCGGTTTCTTTTATGTGATATTTGCGTTTTTCTGTGCCCCTCACATTCTCCGTATCTTCTCTGCGGCGCTTTCCAGCACTTCCGGCCTTGCGCACAGGGAAATCCTTATATAGTCCCTGCCGTTTTTCCCGAAGATGAATCCCGGCGTGATGAACACTCCAGCCCCGTACAGAATCCTGTCCGAAATCCTCTCTCCGGGCGATTTCCCTGTCCATTCTCCTTCGGCATCGCGCTCCTGCTGCAGCAGCCTGCACTTCTGCGATACGCGCCCCCATAGAAACATTCCGCTGCTGTCCCTGTCATATTCCGCCCCCACGATATCGAAAATCTTTCCCGCGAGCACTCTGCGCCTCCTGTATTCCTCATTCAGTTTTCCGAACCATTCGGGCCCCTGTTTCAAGGCCTCTATGGCAGCCAGCTGGAGCGGCTTGAACATGCCAGAATCCATCTGGCTTTTGACCTTGAGTATCTGCGAAATCATTTCTGCATCGCCGGCTACCATTCCGATACGCCATCCGGACATGTTGTGCGCCTTGCTGAGGGAATTCAGTTCGAGACAGCATTCCCGGGCACCTTCGGCCGCCAGAATCGACAGGGGGTTGTCGTTGAGGATGAAACTGTAAGGATTGTCATTGCAGATCAATATCCCGTGCCTCCGCCCGAAATCAGCCAGTTTCCGGTACAGTTCCCCGGTGGCCGGCGCACCCGTAGGCATGTTCGGGTAATTGGTCCACATTATTTTCACTCCGGAAAGGTCCGTCTTTTCCAACTTCTCGAAATCAGGCTGCCATCCGTTTTCCGGCACCAGGTCATAAGTGACTGTTTCCGCTTCCGCAAGGGCGGATGCCGATGAATATGTCGGGTAGCCCGGATCCGGAACGAGGACCTTGTCCCCCTTGTCTATGAACGCAAGCGAAATCAGCAGGATGCCTTCCTTGGACCCTACGAGCGGCTGGATTTCCGTAGCGGGATTCAATTCCACATGGTAGTACCTGGCATACCAGTCGGCAAAAGCCTGCCGCAGGGCCGGTATCCCGATATAGCTCTGGTATGCGTGGTTGCCAGGCTGCGAAGCAGCTTCCTTAAGCGCCTCTATTGCCGCGGCAGGCGGCATCCCGTCCGGAGCGCCTATGCCGAGATTTATTATTCTGTCCTTGCCGTCGGCTTCCCTTTCGGCATTCATCCTGTCGATTTCCTTCAGTTTCCTTGAAAAATAGTATTCCTGGACTGATTGTGTCCTTTTTGCCGGTTGTATTATCATAATCCTTTGTTTTTATCGTTATCATGCCTGCCTCTGCCTCCTGTCCGGGTCCTTACAGGGCAGCCTCGTATTCGCCGAGAATATTCAGGTCCTCCATCAGCGGCCTTACGGCTGAAACGGCCTGGCTGTAGCGCAGATAGCTGTCGAACTTTATGTCCGCATAGAAGAAATACTGCCATGATTTCCCGGGTATGGGCAGGGACTGGATTCTCGTCAGATTCATATCGTAGAACGACAGGATAGTGAGAATCTGCGCCAGCGAGCCGGCCTTGTGAGGAAGGGTAAAGCATAGGGACACCTTGTTCACTTTTTCCTTTGGCACCATGATTCTGTCATCGAGGATCAGAAATCTCGTGAAATTCTGTTTGTAAGTCTCTATGCTTTCCTTCAGCACTTCCAGTCCGTAGAGTTTCGCTGCGAAGAGGGAAGCCACGGCACCGACGCCCATGAGTTTCTGAGAAGCCACGTCCGCCGCGCTTTTGGCCGTATCTTCGGATTCTACCAGCCTGATATGCGGATAAGACTGGAAGAAAGGGCGTGTCTGGTTGATGGCCATATAATGCGTCCTCACTTCCTTTATGTCTTCTATTTTCTGTCCGGGCAGCGCCATCAGATTCTGCTGGATGCGCAGGAAGACTTCTCCTTTTATCTTGACATTGTATTTTCTCAGAAGCTCAAAATTTGGCAGGAGACCGCCGGATACGGTATTTTCGATTGCCATTATCGCCGCATCGGCATTGCCGGTGTCCATCGCCTTGTAGAGATCGTCGAATGTGGCGCATTCCACTATTTCAGGCTCCGTGCCGTCGAATTTCTTGTAGAATACCCGGGCTGCCTCTTCATGGAAGCAGCCGGAGTAGCCCTGGATTGCCACTCTTTTGGGACTGTTGTCTGTCATATTCATGTTCCGATTCATTTCCTTGTTAAAGTGCCGGTATAAAAAAAGAGCCGCCCGCGTCCGGACAGCTCACTATACTATTATTATATTATGGTATGCACACGTGACGTCCGGCTATTATCCTTCTGGAAAATAGAAATAAAAATACCCGGATGCGCTAAATCGTGTGTTCATGTTTTTCATGTCTTACTTAGCAAATATAGTAAAAAATCTTGTATCGGGACACATGATGAGGAAAAACTTGTACGAAAAAATCAGACATGTCTGTAAAAGATGAGCCAGTCCTGATTCACACCGGGACTGGCTCGCAATTCTAACCTAAAACTTAACCTATGAAAAAACTATTCGGTCGTAAAATTTTACAATAACTGTGCCAAATTTGGAAACTGTTTTGAATTTTTCGAAAATTCTAATGATTGTCCTAAAAATTGCCGTCCTGGCTTGCTGCCGGCTTTATGTATTTTATGTGAATGTCATCGACCGGCCTGTCCCGCCTGTCCGTGGCGCAGGCAGCTATCCTGTCCACAACGTCGAGTCCGTCGATTACTTCTCCGAATACCGTATAGGAGCCGTCGAGCTGACTGCAGTTTTCCTCGTCCTGGACAATATAGAACTGTGAGCCTGACGATTCCTTTTTAGGATTGGCAGCATCGCCTCTGCGGGCTGCCGCAAGCGCTCCTTTCTTGTGCCTCAGGGCCGGATTGAACTCTGCCGGAATCGTATATCCCGGTCCTCCCGTGCCGTACATATCCGCCTTCTCCGGAGATTTCGTGAGAGGATCACCTGTCTGTATCATAAAACCGTCTATTACGCGATGGAAAAGCACTCCATCGTAATAACCCTCCGATACTAACTTCACGAAATTGTCCCGGTGCAGGGGCGTTTCCTTGTAAAGTCTTATCCTTATTGTCCCGAGGTCGGTGACAATATCGAATACCGGCTCTTCCGCCGAACTTTTTGTCTGCAATGCCATATCTCCTGAATTGTTGCCGGCGGCACTCTGCTCTGCTGCATTTTCCTGCTTCATGGAGCAGGAAACGGCCGTTGCCGCCATTGTTAAAGATAGAAATATTTTGAATAATGTCTTGACCATATTGAAAACGATTCTTGATTTCCGTTGTATAAGATGCAGAACATGTGAAAAAAGTTGCCGCGAAATTTTGAAATTTCTCGCAACAGTTTCTTAATTTTGCCTGCATTATGGCAAATCCGATAAAACAGCTTGCAGGGGAGACAGCCCTGTACGGCCTCAGCACCATTCTTGCCCGGGTCATCAATTTTCTGTTCGTCCCGTTCTATACCCGCCTCCTTACGACGGAAAGCTACGGCGTGGTCACTGAATTCATGGCTTATATCGCTGTTTTACAGGTGGTCCTCGCACTCGGACTGGAAACGGGATGTTTCAGATTCGCGAACAGAAAGGATACCGATCCGGTAAAAGTATATTCCGATGCCTTGGGGATAGTGTCGGCGGTCAGCATTGTATTCCTGCTGCTTATGGTGGTGTTTGCGGGCAACATAGCCGACATGCTCGGGTATCACGGCTATCAAGCCTGTATCATGTATGTGGGCGGCATCCTTGCCTGCGATTCGTTTACCGCCATTCTGTTCGCAAAGCTGCGGCAGGAGCACAAGGCCTTGAAATTCGCACTGCTGAAGACAGTGAAAATCCTGACGGAAACGGCCGCGAACTTTCTCCTCTTTTTCGGATTTGCAGCATATTGCAGGCGGACTGCGGCTGCGGCCGGAATTCAGCCTGCGGATCTCACGCCGTCTGATGTATGGCTGTTGTCCTTCATTTCACCGACTCCAGATTTCAGCTATGTCATTTTCGCCATTTTCATCAGCTGCATCGTATGTGTACTGCTGTTCATTCCGGACATTCTTAAGTTCAGATTCGTTTTCGACCGCAAACTTGCCGGACAGATGCTGGCGTATTCGCTTCCGCTCATGGTGGCCGCCCTGCCCGGTATCGTCAACGACTTCCTGGACAGAATCCTGTTCCGGTTTTTCGATACCGGCTCCGATGTATGGCAGTCGAGCCTCGGGATATTCCAGGCCGGAGTGAAAATTTCCGTCATCATGTCGCTTTTCGTCCAGATGTTCCGCTTTGCGGCCGAGCCGTTTTTTTTCCAGAGGGCCGCAGACCGGAATTCAAGGGAACTGTATGCTGTCGTGATGGAATATTTCACGGCTTTCTGCGGACTGATATTCCTGGGCGTCATCCTTTACATTGATGTCATATCCCTGATTCTCGGGCGGGATTTCAGGGCTGGCATCAGCATTGTCCCCATCATGCTGCTTTCCTACATGGTGCTCGGGATGCTGTTCAATGTCTCGATGTGGTACAAATTGTCCGGCAAAACGGGCGTCGCCATTTACATTACTCTTGCCGGGCTGGCCGTCACTGCTGCAGTCAATGTCGTTTTCATGCCGGAATATTCTTATTACGCCGCCGCATGGGGACATTTGGCCAGTTACGTCGTGATGTTCGTCATCAGTATCCTGCTTGGCAACAGGTATTATCCCATACCGTACAACTGGCGCCGTATTTTCAGCGTATTCGTTGTCATGGGCCTGATCTACGGGGCTTCCGTCCTGATTGAGAAAGCCTTTTTCGAGGGAGTGACATTTTCCGGCTCTGGTGCAATGATGGCTTTGAAGATAGGAATCAACACTTTGCTTATTCTTGCATATCTTGCCTACAGCTATTTTTTCATACACAGAAAGAATATCGTGAAGATCGCATAGGACAACGCGAGTTCAATGAATTTTAATTTATTGAAAATCATTGAATTACTGATGAGGGACAGGACGGAAGTCCTGCAACGGGCCCCCGGCGGGGCGGTGCGGATTCGCCGGACTGGCATTAATACAATATGAATCCGAGCACGCCCCCGGCCATAATCACGTAGATCGGATTGGCCTTCCATACCCAGGATACAATGAATGCCGCAGCGAACAGCACCCAGCTGGTCCAGTGAGGAAAATTTTCCGGCGTTATCAGCAATATGGCCGCGGCCCCGATAAGTCCGACTACGGCAGGTTTCAATCCGCCCATTACGCTGTCGAAAATATTATTGCCCTTGAATCTGTTGTACATCCTGCATATCATAAGGACAATCAGGAATGACGGAAGCACGACGGCAAAAGTGGCAGTGCAGGAGCCCAGTATGCTGACAAACTGCGATGCTCCGCTTTCCTCGAGGACGGAATATCCGATATAGGTGGCACTGTTGATTCCTATCGGGCCTGGCGTCATCTGGGATATCGCCACAATGTCGGTGAATGTATGTTCATCTATCCACTGATGTACGGTGACTACCTGGGTCTGGATGAGCGGCAGCATGGCATATCCTCCGCCTATCGTGAACAGGCCTATTATGAAAAATGTCATGAAAAGTTCTGCAAATATCATTTTCTGCCCTCCTTTTCTCTGCTGTCGCGGTATTTTGCTGCGGCAAAGGATATTATTATGATGACTATTAATATATATATAGGTGATACTTTCAGAAAGCCGACGGCTGTCAGGACAACGGCTGAAAGCAGATAGGCTTTCCAGTTGCGGTTGCTTTTTTTGGCCATCTGCAACATTGGAACGGCAATCAGCGCTACTACTACGGGTCTGATTCCCTTGAAAATACGTATTACTACGGGATTGTCCTGATAGCCGGTAAACAGCATGGCGATCAGCAATATGATGAGAAATGGCGGCATGATGCTCCCGAGCGTCGCAATGATGCTTCCTTTTACTCCTTTGAGACGGTAGCCTATGAATATGGATATGTTTACCGCCAAAAGTCCGGGAGCGCTCTGTGAAAGGGCTATGATGTCGGGGAAGTCCTTTTCGTCTATCCATCCGCGCTTGACGATTTCGTTCTGAATCAGCGGAATCATTGCCATGCCTCCTCCGAGGGTGAAGGCTCCGATTTTTGCGAAAATGATGAATATTTGCCAGTAAGTGGCCATGTCGGTAGATTTTTGGTTTTCTGCAGGACAAAAGTACGCAGAAGCCGAGAGCGGAGCAAATTTATTTCCATTCGGCAAAAAAAGTGAAAAAAGATTTGGAAGTAAATAAAAAGTGCGTATCTTTGCAGCCCGTTTCGGAAAATACGAGGGAACGGAAGTTGATTGACAATAATGAATGAAAGACAAGTACAAGCAATAA
>CALUQC010000086.1 GCA_944322805.1 uncultured Bacteroidales bacterium
CTACCCTTAATCGTGTATTGGATGATAGTTGCGGATTTTAGGTTTATCTTTAGCTAAGATACAAATTTTATATTACATTGGCAATCAATTCTTTATAAAGTTTTATTCTTTTTACGACAGTCCCTAAATATGTTGAGATGAATGTGGCACATCCGTTTTGCGAGGGCAATGGGCGTACTACGAGAATTTGGCTGGACTTGATTCTGAAGAAAAGGCTTGGTCTGTGCGTAGATTGGAGCCGCATTGATAAATATGATTATCTTTCAGCAATGGAAAGTAGCGTGGCTGATAGTACAAAAATCAAAGGACTTCTGAAAAATGCGTTGACAGACAAGGTAAATGACAGGGAGATGTTTATGAAAGGGATTGATTATTCGTATTATTATGAGGAACAATAGAGAGAGGCACACACTATAAACATTAACATCAGACTTGCATAGCAAAGCGGCTTGCGAAGTCAAGGAAGAAAATTTCATACGGGATATTGAGGAAAGACTCGGAGAAAAATTCGACATCCGTATAGTTATGAATCCACGACATTGTTGATTAACTTTGTAAACTCGGATAAACAAATTTTGGCAAAACAAGATAACAGCGAAGAATCATAGCATCGACTATATGTATTACGTAAGCAAAAGATTCGAGGTGTCCGGAGTGCATTATGTGACGACGGACGGGTTCGTCTCAAGGTATTATTCCTGGTCATCGGAGCGGAAAGGGCTGGCAGGGATGCCGAAGCAGTTGAAGAGCGTGGGCACGAACCAGTTTTTCATGCAGTAACGGACCATCACCGGTGTCTTGACCTCATCGGAGCGGACATGAATGACCTTACAGTCATTGTCGTCAATTCGTGCGGTCGCGGGATGGAAAACATGGTCTGCTCCGGCCAGTTCAAATCCATGAAGGTCAGTGGATATGGGCGAGAGACCCTGAGGACCGCAGCGGAATGTCACTGTCGCCGTGCCGTTCCCGAAGGCAAACGACTCCGCAACTGGAGTATCCACATCTGGGCCGGAGATGCCATAGTCCTTTGTCAGAGCGAGATATGCGAGCCTATGCGCGGGCGTGGCCTTGTCTGCTGCATGAATGCAGTTGGCTTCCCCGACATCAACGGTAGTTGCCATCCCGCTGTGCGGAATCTTCTCTAAAGTCTGAGCCTGTGCCCACATGAAATAGCCGGTCCGAGGGTCATCCTCGGTGCCTCCGTACTTGAACGGGGCTATCTGGGTGAAATAGAATGGCAGGGAATCATCGCCCCACTCATCGCGGAGCATCTTTACGAATGCCGGCTGGAGTCTTCTGTACTGCTCCGGACGGTTGCGGTTGCTGCATCCCTGATACCAGATGAAGCCCTTGACCGTGTATGGAGCCAACGGATGAAGCATGGCGTTGTAGAGACATGCCGGGACAAATCCCTTGAAATCTTTCGGCCAACGTCCGAGTTCGTATGCCCTCATGTCCATTTCTCTCGCGAACTCCTTGTCAAGCAGTTCCTTGCTCATCCATGCCTCTATGCAGCTGCCACCCCATGACACGTTGATGACGCCTACCGGCACACCGAGGACATCGTGGAGTTTGGACGCGAAGAAATATGCGAGCGCACTGACCTCGGCTACGTCTTTCGGTGTGTTCTCCGTCCATGTCGCCGTGCACTTGTCTCTCACAGTGAGCGAGGTCTCCCTCTTTACGTAACAGTGCCGCACGGGGATTTCCGGCTTTGCGTTCAGTATGGTTTCCGCAGAGCCCTTCACCGGCTGCCCGTTGAATCCCTTGATAGGCATCTCCATGTTGGATTGCCCGGCGCACAGCCAGACTTCGCCGATGAGGACGTTGTCGATGACTGTCCGCTCTCCATCGTCAAGAACGATTCTGTATGGACCGCCGGCCTTGGGTGTCGAAATCCTCGTGAACCATTTCCCGTTCTCATCGGCATACGCCTCAAACTTTGACTTTGACCACGATGCTGAAATCTTCACTTTTTTTCCTGGAGTTGCCTCTCCCCATATCGCTGCTTTGCTCTGCTGCTGGAGCACCATATTGTCGGAGAAGACGGGCGTTGGGATAACCTTGGAGAAAGAAACGGCTGTCCCGATGGCCATGGCGATGATT
This sequence comes from uncultured Bacteroidales bacterium, assembly GCA_944322805.1. Taxonomy (GTDB): domain Bacteria; phylum Bacteroidota; class Bacteroidia; order Bacteroidales; family UBA932; genus Cryptobacteroides. Next base: position 2,110 of record CALUQC010000086.1, read on the forward strand.
ATGGACAAAAACTTCTGAATATTCATACTTACCTTCAGTGTTATTAAAATGATGATAACGAAATTTTATATAATCTAACGCGAGTTCGATGAATTTTAATTTAATGAAAATCATCGAACTTCCGCTGAGGAGCAGGACGAGTCCTGCGACGGGCCCCCGGCGAGGGGGCGAATGGGGGTGGCGCCCCTTGAAAAGGGGCTGTCGCCACAGCGACTGGGGTTTGAGAAATTTGGATTTCGAAGAAATCCTTAACGACTGTTCGACGAATTCCCTGGTCCTGAACAACATAAATTCGTCGAACTGACGTTATTATTGATAAGGAAACGGATATTTGTCGTATTTGCCATTGTGTTAAAATTTACCAACAGTATGGAATAAATGACTATTGCCCGGTTTCCGGGCAATGGATTTTTAGTTTATCTTTGCGCCATTGTTATAAAGAGTACAGAGATGAAAGAAAACGTTTTGGCCGGGATGCTGTCCGGAGCCCTCATGCTGCTGGCCGCCGATATGTCGGCACAGTACAGGACTGATGCGGGAGGCGGGACAGATCCGGCTGACAGTCAGGATTCTACGGCCATGGAACTTCTTTCTGCAGCGGATTCCGCGGATGCACCTGTTTATATCACCCTTGAGGATGCGTTGAAAATCGCCCTGAGTGAGAATATATCCGTGCAGGTGGCCGACAAGGAGATAGAGAGGACGGGCTATGCGAAAAAAGGTACGTATTCATCGCTTTTCCCGCAGATAGACATTTCCGGGACATATCAGCGCACCATCAAGAAACAGGTGATGTACATGGATTTCGACATGGGTGACATGGCTGGTGCAATGGGCGGCGGATCGGAGTCCGGTGCGGAAGGTGAGGGCGCAGCCATCAATATGGACGAAGGCCTCGAAGTCGGACGATGGAATACCTGGGCGGCCGGAGTGCAGGCTACCATGCCTCTTGTCAACGCACAGCTCTGGAAGAGCCTTAAAATTTCGGGGCTCGATGTGGAGCTGGCCGTGGAGAAAGCCCGTTCTTCCCGTCTGGACATGGTGACTTCCGTGAAAAATGCCTATTATTCCGTACTTTTGGCCAAAGAGGCTTTCGACGTGTACCGGGAGGTCTATGAAAATGCCGTGAAGAACTACGAGGAGGCGGAAAAGAAATACAATGCCCAGAAAACGAGCGAGTTCGAAGTGATAAGGGCCAAGACCAATGTGGCCAACGCGATACCTGATGTCTACAATGCGGAGAGTTCCGTCATATTGGCGTTGTGGCAGCTGAAGGCCGTGCTCGGGGTGGATCTCGATGAAAATATTGATGTCACCGGCTCCCTGCTCGACTATTCGGAAGACATGAGCTACGATATAGGGCTGACGGATTCTGTCTCCCTGGATCACAACACCTCCATGAGGCAGCTGGCCATCCAGGCCGAACAGCTTGCGGAATCCATAAAGCTGCAGAAATACGCGTACATACCGACACTGTCGGCTGCGTTTTCGTTCAGCTTCAATGCGATGGCGAACGATTTCAAGTTCGACCAGTACCGGTGGACCCCGTATTCCTATGTGGGGCTCAGCCTTTCCATACCGATTTTTTCCGGCGGGAAAAGGTACAATGACGTCCGTCATACCAAGACCCAGTACGAGCAGCTGAAACTCCAGACCATGGATACGGAAAGGAATCTGAAAATCAGCATCCGCCAGAGCCTTACCACGATGGAGACCAATATGAAAAGCTACTATGCGGCCAAGGAGGCGGTGGTTTCGGCACAGAAGGGATACGACATCGCCGAAAAGACTTATCAGGTGGGGCGCAGCACCCTTATAGAGCTGAATGATGCACAGCTTGCTCTGACCCAGGCGAAACTGGGGGTGTCGCAGGCCGTTTACAATTTCGTGACGGCAAAGGCGCAGCTCGAGCAGACACTCGGGAGAGATTTTCTGGAAGACAACGATAACTGATTATTTAACAAATTAATCCGTCGGAAGACGTTACATATGGAAACGAAAATATTTCAGGCAGCCTGCATGGCTGCCGCAATGATGACGGCAGTATTTTCGGCAGGGAGTTGCGGAAACCGCACTGCCGGAAACTCCCCGGAAGTTCAGGAAGCCGAAGAAATACCTGCGGTGGTGGTCAGACAGGTATTCGCGGAGGATGTGCCTCAGTACGGGGTCTACACCTCTACCGTGCTGCCTTTTGTAAAGAACAATATTGCACCCCAGACGGCAGGAAGAATCACTGAAATAAATGTCGAGACGGGAGATTACGTGAAGGCGGGGCAGGTGCTTGCGGAAATGGATGACGTGAACCTGCTCCAGGCCAAGCTGAAAATGCTGAACGATTCCACCGAATTTTCCAGGCTGTCCGGACTTTACGCGGCAGGAGGACTGTCCCGGTCCGACCTTGATGCCATGGAGCTTTCATACAACGTTTCCCGCAGCAGTTATGAAAATCTTCTGGAAAACACGATTCTGCTCAGCCCTGTGGACGGAGTCATATCTGCCAGGAACTACGACAAGGGAGACATGTATTCCATGAGCCAGCCTATCTATGTCGTGGAGCAGATCGTACCCGTAAAACTGTTGGTGGGCATATCCGAAATAGACTATACCAAAGTGCACAGGGGAGACAAGGTGGACGTGACCGTCGATGCTTTCCCTGGCAGGACCTTCCGGGGTGAAATAAGCAGGATATATCCTACCATAGATCCGGCCACACATACGTTTACTGCGGAAATCGTCGTGCCTAACAGGGACAAGGCCCTCCGTCCCGGCATGTTCGCAAGGGTGAGAGTGCTTTTCGGTGTCAACAGGAGTGTCGTCGTGCCGGATGCGGCCATCGTGAAGCAGACAGGCTCGGGAGAAAGATTCGTATATGTCCTGAATCCGGACAATACCGTTGTCTACAAGAGCGTGAAACTCGGTGTGCGTATGGATTCCGAATATGAGGTCCTGTCCGGGCTTGAAGACGGTGACAGGATAGTTACGGAAGGACAGATCAGGCTGAAATCCGGCATAAAGGTTTCTGTAAAGGAATAATACCATGAGCATATACAGAAAAGCGGTCAACAACCCGGTCACTACGGCGCTGGTCTTTGCCACCTGCGCCATTCTCGGAATATATTCGCTGATGAATATTTCCATAAACCAGCTGCCCGAGTTCGATGCCAATGTCATAATGGTCATGTCTGCATATCCGGGAGTGAGTGCCGAGGATATCGAGACCAACCTGTCCAAGGTCCTTGAAAATGCCCTGAACGGTGTCAGCGACCTGAAGGACATCACGTCCACATCCAAGGAGAATATCTCTCTGATAATGCTGGAGTTCGAGTATGGCATAGACATAGACGTCGCGACGAACGATGTCCGGGACAAGCTGGATTTGGTGAATTCGGAGCTGCCGGACGGGGCTTCCGTGCCTGTGATATTCAAGTTCAGCGCGGACGACATGCCTATCATGATCATGTCGGCTACTGCGAAGGAAAGTCTCCCCGCGCTCGAAAAGATACTTGACGACAAGGTGACCACGCCTCTTGCAAGGGTGTCCGGAGTGGGAACAGTATCCGTGACAGGCGCTCCTCCGCGTGAAATCCAGGTGTTCTGCGATCCTGCCAAATTAGAGGCTTACAACCTTTCCATTTCCACTATTTCTTCCGTCCTTGCGGCGGAAAACAGGAACGTGCCGAGCGGCAATATAGACATCGGTACCGACACCTATTCGGTCAGGGTGGAAAAAGAATTCGACAGCGCCGATGAAATGCTCGACGTGGTCGTAGGATACAGCGGCGGCAATGCGGTCTATCTCAGGGATGTGGCCACCGTGGTGGACGGCATTGAGGAACGCTCCCAGGAAGCCTATACTGACGGGGTGCAGGGCGCACAGATCATTATCCAGAAACAGACGGGGGCGAATACCGTCAACGTCATCAAGGATGTGAAGAAGACTTTGGCGAAGATACAGAAGACATTGCCTTCCGACGTGAAGATTTCCACGGTAATAGACAGTTCTTCGAACATCATAAACAGTATCAACAGCCTGAAGGAGACCATCATCGTCACCTTCCTGATAGTGATGCTCGTGGTATATGTCTTCCTTGGCCGCTGGCGTGCCACCTTCATCATTGTCCTTGCCATACCTATTTCGCTTCTCGCTTCCCTGGTTTACCTTTTCGCGACGGGCAATACCTTGAACGTCATATCGATGTCCGCCCTGTCCATAGCCATAGGAATGGTCGTCGACGATGCCATCGTGGTCTTGGAGAACGTTTCCACCCACCTCGAAAGAGGCGAGAAGCCGAAAGAGGCAGCGGTACACGCCACCCAGGAAGTGGGTATTTCGGTCGTGGCTTCCACTCTGACCATGCTGGCGGTATTCCTGCCGCTCACCATGATACAGGGAATGGCGGGAATCATGTTCCGGCAGCTCGGATGGATAGTCAGCATCATTATGATAGTTTCCACTGTCGGTGCGCTGACCCTCGTGCCGATGATGTGCTCGAGGATGCTGGTTTACAAACCGAAGACCAACAGGATACACCAATTCATCTTCGGCGGGATAAACAGGTTCATCGCATGGCTGACAGGGGCTTACGGCCGCATTATCTACTGGTCCGTACATCATCGTACCGCCGTGGTCTGCATTGCGATAGTCATATTCTTTTCCACACTTATCGGGCTCGGGCCGCAGATAAAGTCGGAATATTTCCCTAAGTCGGACTCCGGCAGGATTTCCATCACCATAGAGCTTCCGGTGGGGACGGGGCAGAGCGTCACGAGGGAGTTCGCGGCGATGCTCTACGAACGTTTCCATTCCGAGATTCCGGAAATGAGGGTGTGCAGCTATTCCCTCGGGCAGGCCGATACCGACAATGCCTGGGGCTCCATGCAGAATACCGGTACGCATATCATATCTTTCAGCATGGATCTGGGCAGCATGGAGGACAGGGAAAGGTCGTGCTGGGACATTTCGGCCATCATCCGCTCCGATCTTGCCGAATATCCGGAGATAAAGAAGTTCGAAGTGACGGAAGGCCAGATGGGTATGGGCGGAGCCAGCAAGGTGGATGTAGAGATATACGGATATGATTTCGCTACTACCGACCGTGTGGCGCGGGACATAGCCTCTGGAATGCGGGAAGCCGGTTTGTGTTCCGAAGTCACGATCAGCCGCGATGAATATACGCCGGAATACCAGGTGGATTTCGACAGGACGAAACTTGCCGTGAACGGGCTGAACAGCACTACTGCCGCCTCTTATCTGAGCGCCTGCATAAACGGGTCCACGCAGTCTTTCTACCGTGAGGACGGTGAAGAATACAGCATCAGGGTCAGGTATGCGCCCGAGTTCAGGACGGATGTGGAGGATATCGAAAATATCCTGATATACACTCCTGCCGGAAACGGCATCCGCATAAAGGATCTCGGCACCGTGGTCGAGACGCAGACTCCTCCAAACATAGAACGCAAGAACAGAGAGAGGGTCATTACCGTATCCGGAACAGTGGCGGACGGCCATGCCCTCAGCGAGGCGGTCGCTTCCACGCAGCAGGTCATAAATGCAGCCGAAATACCTTCCGAGCTGAGCGTGGAGATAGCCGGAGATTTCGAAGACCAGCAGGATACGTTCACCGACCTGTTTACCCTGCTGATACTGATAGTCATCCTCGTGTATATCGTGATGGCTTCCCAGTTCGAATCGCTGATGAGCCCGTTTGTCATAATGTTCTCGATTCCGTTCGCCCTCACCGGTGTGATCATGGGGCTGACCGTGACCGGCACTCCTCTCGGGATAATGGCTCTCATCGGCATTATCATCCTGATGGGTATAGTGGTGAAGAACGGTATCGTGCTTATAGACTATACCATATTGCTGAGAGAGAGAGGAGTGGGTATCTCCGAAGCGGTGGTGACGGCAGGAAAGGCCCGTCTCCGTCCTATTCTGATGACGACACTGACGACAGTGCTCGGCATGGTGCCTTTGGCGGTGGGCCAGGGCGAAGGCTCGGAGATGTGGCGGTCTCTCGGAATGACGGTATGCTGGGGTCTGACGGTTTCCACGTTGGTGACTCTCGTGCTGATTCCGACCGTGTACTGCTCGTTTGCGACGATGCAGGAAAAACGTAAAATGAAAAGGAAATGAAAGCGATATTCATAGCCTACAATCAGGCATATTACATGGAAATAGTGGAACTCTTGGAGTCGGAAGGCTGCCGCGGCTATACGATGTGGGAGGATGTTTCCGGCCGAGGCTCGGTCGACGGTGAGCCTCATATCGGAAATCATGCCTGGCCGACGATGAACAATGCTGTCCTGACTTTCGTCGGGGACGACAAGGCCGGGACTCTCCTCGATGCCATAAGGGCGAAGGATGAAGCCACTCCCGAGCTTGGACTCCGGGCCTTTTCCTGGAGCATCGACGGGTAGGGCAGTGGCTTTCCTGGCATTGATTCGGTCCATGTCATCCCGTGCGAAGCCGCAGGCGGAGTCGAGAAATCTGCTACTGACAACAGATTTCTCGGCTCCGCTCGAAATGACAATGAATCGTACTCCTCCCGTGATAATCTCAGAGCCAGAGAAGGGTTGGGATGATTGTTCTCCACAAAAAAAAGAGCACGGAAACGTGCTCTTTTTTTGTGGAGAATACGAGAGTCGAACTCGTGACCTCTTGCATGCCATGCAAGCGCTCTAGCCAACTGAGCTAATCCCCCATTGCACCGGCAAAAATAGTGATTATCCTTCATATCTCAAAATTTTTCATTTCGCCCATAAATGTTTATATTTGTAGTTGGCATTTTCTGCGGGAAAGCAGCCGAATCCGCTTTTCTGACGGAAAAACTATGTGAAACATTAAAAAAGATTCGATTATGGAGACAATAATTACAGACGCTAACATTGCGGACATTATTGGCGGAAACAAATCCGTCATGATAGATTTCTGGGCTACATGGTGCGGTCCGTGCAGGGCATTGGCCCCTACGGTGGAAGAAATCGCGAAGGAATACGAAGGCAGGGCCGTAGTCGGCAAATGCAATGTCGACGAATGCTCTGAGGCGCCGATGAAATACGGCATCAGGAATATCCCTACACTGCTTTTCTTCAAGGACGGGCAGCTCGTGGACAGGCTCGTGGGAGCAGTGCCGAAGTCCGACATTACGGCGAAATTGAATGCTATCCTGTAAAGAACTGTTGCAGCCATGAAAAAGATAATCATGATTTCGGCACTCGCCGTATCTCTGATATTCTGCGGACTGACCGAATCTTCCGCCCAGATCCGTTTCGGAGTTACGGGCGGAGCCACGTTTTCCAAACTGAGCAAGCAGACTATAAACACGGAAAACATGACCCAGTATCATGCCGGTGTCACCATGCAGGTGAAGCTGCCGCTCGGATTTGCCATCCAGCCGTCGCTCATATATAATGTAAAGGGGTCCAGGTTCGGTGTTTCGGAAGAGCTCCCGGATGCGGCCGGCGATTTGAGCGTGGGGTACCTTGAACTGCCGGTATCGCTGCAGTGGGGTCCTGACCTGCTTCTGTTCCGGCCTTTCCTGGACGTAACACCGTTCGTAGGCTACGGACTGAACAACAAGCTGAGCGTGGCAAGTGTGCAGACCCTGAAAAATACATGGTCGGCTTCATCCATAAACCGGTGGGAATATGGAATAGGTGTCGGTGTCGGTCTGGAAATCTGGAAATTCCAGGTAATCGGCCGCTACAACTGGAGTCTCGGGTCGATAAGCGATTTGAAAGCAGACATGGATGAAGGCTTCGGCGATGTGGTGAAGAATTCGATCGGACGCGGCAAGTTCGGCGGTTTTACGATTACGGCGGCATTCCTGTTCTGAGAATCCGGCAGGTATCTATGGACATAGAAGCACTGAAGAAATTTTGCGGGGAGGACTGGACAAAGGTTACCGGACGTATAAAGGGGGCATTGAAAAGCGAGATAGATCTGCTCAATGCCACCAATGACATGATTTTGTCACACTCGGGCAAACAGCTCCGCCCGCTCCTGTCCGTCATGGTGGCGAAAGCCTGCATGGCATCGGACAGGCCGTTGCCGGAAGACTGCATACGGGTGGCTGCGGCTGCGGAACTGCTGCACAATGCGACGTTGCTGCACGATGACGTGGCGGATGAAAGCGACTGCAGACGCGGGACTCCTACCCTGAACTATCTTATGGGGCCTTCCGTATCCGTGTTAGTGGGCGATTTTTGGCTGGTTTCTGCCATAAACGAGATCCGTGAGGCGGAGCATTTCGGTCCGCGCCTGATATCCATATTTTCAAACACCCTGACTCATCTTGCGGAAGGGGAAATGCTGCAACTGCAGAAAGCCCGGAATTGCGACACGCAGGAAGAAGATTATCTTAAAATCATTTTCAGAAAGACGGCTTCGCTTTTCGAGGCCTCGGCCGTATCGGCGGCCATTTCCGTAAATGCACCTGCCTGGATGGAGGAGGCGGTGCGCAAATACGCCGTTTCCATGGGACTTGCATTCCAGATACGTGACGATATATTCGACTATTCATCCGGACCGGATGTGGGTAAGCCTGTGGGAGTGGACATCAGGGAACAGAAAATCACGATGCCCCTGCTCGGCGCGTTCCTCAATGCCACTCAGGACGAGGAAGCTGAAATCAGGGCGAAAATCAGGCAGATAGCCGATCATCCGGAGTATGCGGAAGAGATTCTGTCTTTCGTCAGCGAAAGGGACGGGCTGAAATATGCGGAGAAGCGGCTGGATGACTATGTCCGAAGTGCGGCGGAATCCATATCGGCGCTTCCGGAGTCGGAGGCGAGGCTGCATTTGGAAGAAATGACATATTACGTAGCGAAAAGGGACAGGTAAATGCGGTTTGCGGATATTCCCGGTAATGACGGGCTGAAGAAGACATTGGTTGCCATGGCCGACTCCGGAAGGGTCGGGCATGCAATGCTCCTGTTCGAAAACGAGGGGTGCGGTGCATTGCCTTTGGCCCTGGCCTATATCCAGTATCTGAACTGTACCGGCAGGAAAAACGGCGATTCCTGCGGAGAATGCAGTTCATGCAGGCAGATGTCGAAATTGGTTTATCCCGATGCGCATTTCATATTTCCGGTCAATACGAGCCGGAAAGTCGATGTCTCGAAGCCGGTTTCCGAATCCTTTCTTCCACTCTGGCGCGACATGGTGCTGAAAAATCCGTATTTTATCGAGTCGGAGTTCTATACGGCCCTCGGAATCGAAGGAAAATCAGGCGCGATAGCCATTGCGGAAGCGAAATATATTATTGAAAAACTTTCGCTTGCATCCGTGTGCAACGGGTACAAGACAGTATTGATGTGGCTGCCGGAAAAAATGAATGCCGAGACGGCCAACAAGTTGTTGAAGGTCGTGGAGGAGCCCCCGGAGAAAACCGTATTCATTTTCATTACGCACCGTCCGCACAAGGTGCTTCCGACCATCTTTTCCCGGTGCCAGAGTTACCGGGTCCTGCCTTTGCCGAAAGAGGAGATAGCGGAGCGTCTTGTGGACATGTTCGGCAAGGATGCCGCTTCGGCGGAACGTCAGGCTGCTGTCTGCGGAGGCAGTATCGGCGTGGCCTTGGAAGCGATGGGTGACAGGGAGGAGTATGTCGCGTTCATGCAGATTTTCAAGGACTTTACAGGTGCGCTCATGACACGGAATCTTAATGCCGCATTGGATGCTTCGGACAGGATGGCGGCCATCGATTCACGGGAAAAACAAAAAGCATTTTGTATATTTGCAAGCGAATGTTTCAGAAAAATTTACCTGTGCCAGCAGGGCGTGCGGGACATAGCCTGCATTGCCGGTGAAGAAGCCGCCTTTTATTCGGATGCCGCATCCGGGATGGGCAGGACTTTTTGTCCGAAAGCTCTTGCCATGATGGACAGGGCCGTGATGCTGCTCGACCGCAATGTGAATCAGAAAATGGTATTTTGCGATCTTGCGGGGCAGATGTTTATAAATTTTTAGCGATGGAAGACTTGAATACAAACGAAATAAAGCAGTATGACTGTTCCCGCGGCTGCATTGTGGAGAGGACGGACGAAGGGGAGCTGAAATGCACCTACCGGCCTGGATGCTGCAAACTGGAAGTATATGACTGGCTGCGCGGAGTCGTGCAGGAAAAATACAGGAACTATTTCGAAGTCCGCTTCAAGAATACGAGGAAAGGCATCTATGTCAATTCTTCGGGCCAGACAGTCAAAATGGGGGATCTGGTGATAGTCGAGGCGGTCAACGGCCATGATCTCGGGATTGTCACCATGGAAGGTCCCGCCGTGACCCGGCAGATGATATGCAAGAAGATAGATCCGGAGACGGCGGGGTTGAAGCGTATCTATCGGAAAGCCAAGCTGTATGATATAGAAAAATGGCAGGAGGCCATCGGCAGGGAACATGAGACCATGATCCGCGCCCGCCAGATAGCGGCGGAGATGGGGCTGGAAATGAAAATCGGTGACGTGGAATTCCAGGGCGACGGGACCAAGGCCATATTCTACTATATCGCTGACGGCAGGGTGGATTTCAGACAGCTTATCAAGGTCTTTGCGGAGGAGTTCCGCATCAGGATAGAAATGAAGCAGATAGGCGCCCGCCAGGAAGCAGGTCTGATAGGTGGTCTCGGAGTCTGCGGACGGGAGCTTTGCTGCTCGAACTACATTTCCTCGTTCCAGTCCATCACCACGGCTTCCGCCAAATGCCAGGACCTTTCCCTGAACCCGCAAAAACTGGCAGGCCAGTGCGGGAAGTTGAAATGCTGCCTCAATTACGAGACGGCGGCCTATATCGATGCCCAGAGCCGGATTCCGAAGGTGGTAAATCCCCTCGAGTTCCAGGACGGGACTGCATACCTGATGAAGACGGATATCCTCAGCGAAATCATGTATTTCTCCTACGACCCCAACAGTCTTGCGAATATCTATCCTTTGGCGGCTTCGGATGTGGCGGAAATCATAAGGATGAACAGGCGCGGCGAAAAGCCGGAGTCACTGAAAACCGAGCCGGAGCCGGCCAATCTGGAATTCGTCACCGCAGTCGGGGATGACAGCATCACGCGCTTCGACGATACGAGGAAAAAGAAGAAGAGGAACGGCAGGAACAGGAATGGCGGGAACAGGCAGAACGGACGGCCTCAGAAACCGCCGAAGAACAATGCCGCCGAGTAGGGAGACAGTTTTGCGGAGATATTATGAGCGGTAAGGACAAACTTCGGAAATTCAGGGAAAACGAGGGCTTCACCTGTCTGGTGCAGCCTTCCACGGCAGAGGTGCTCGGATGCGACCACCCTTTGAAAGGACGCTGGAACAGTGACTTTTTCAAGGCTGACAGGCCTGTGGTCGTGGAGTTGGGGTGTGGCAAGGGAGAATATACGGTGGAGCTCGGCCTGCGGAATCCTTCCTTCAACTACATAGGCGTGGACATCAAGGGGGCGAGGCTGTGGAAGGGAGCGAAATTCGCCCATGAAAACAGGCTGCCGAACGTAGGTTTCCTGCGCACCAGGATAGAGTTCATCGAATCCATGTTCGCAAGGGACGAGGTGTCGGAGATATGGATCACGTTTGCGGATCCGCAGATAGGCCGGGAAAAGAAGCGGCTTACCTCTCCGCTTTTCCTTGCGCGTTACAGGAATTTCCTCAAGCCGGGAGGAATCATCCATCTTAAGACGGACAGCCGGTATCTGCATGAATATTCGAAGGCGATAGCGGAGCAGAACGGACTGGAAATACTGGCGGAAGCCACGGATTTATACGGCACCGACCGTGACCGGCTGTATGACAGCGGAATAGCTTCGGTCTGCGGGAAAGATGCCGTGGATGCCCTTTTTCAGGTGCAGACATTTTATGAACAGCAGTATCTGGCACAGGGTATTCCGATTACGTATCTTGCCTTTACCGTTGACCATGAAGGACCGTACGTCAGTCCGGAATGGGAGCCTGACCGTTGGGAAAGATAGAATAAAAGATGGAATACTTGTACTGTAATATTATTAAACAAAACAATAACCGACTCTAAACGTATGGCGGATTTCAAAAACGATTCCCGTATCGTACTTACATTGGATGCAGGCGGGACCAACATGGTATTTTGTGCAATGAAGGGAGGGGAGTTCATTACCTCTCCGCTCACTCTGCCGGCGCATTCGGACACTCTCGACCTTTGTCTCGGAACAATGGTGACAGGATTCAGGAACATTATTGACAGGCTCGGGGAAAAACCCGCCGCCATCAGTTTCGCATTTCCCGGACCGGCCGACTACCCGAACGGAATCATAGGCGGATATCTTCCCAATTTCCCGTCATTCAGGGACGGGGTGGCTCTCGGGCCATTCCTCGCCAAAACTTTCGGCGTCCCTGTATTCATAAACAATGACGGCGACCTGTTCGCATACGGAGAGGCGATAGGGGGCATACTTCCGGAGGTAAACGCAAAACTTGAGGCTGCCGGAAGCAGCAAGCGTTACCGCAATCTGCTCGGCTATACTTTCGGTACCGGCTTCGGCATCGGAATCGTGGTGAACGGCGAGCTGAACAGGGGTGACAATTCATGCGTGGAGACTTTCTGCCTGCCTCATAAGGACAACAGGGACATGATCGTGGAGGACGGTATCGCCATCAGGGCCGTAAAACGGCTGTACGGGGAGTTCTCCGGTGACAGGGACCACGGGCTCGAGCCAAAGGATATTTTCGACATTGCCGAGGGCAGCAGGGCTGGAGACGCTGACGCAGCGAAGAAAGCGTTTGCGGAAATCGGAGCGGCTGCAGGTGATGCCATGGTGACGGCTGCCACCCTTGTCGACGGTCTCATAGTCATAGGCGGAGGCGTGACGGCTTCGCACAAGTATTTCATGCCTTCTCTTTTAGAGGCTCTGCGCGGCAGGATACATACTCTTACGGGCGAGGAGACCGGGCGGATACAGTCGAAGGTCTATGATCTCGATGATCCGGCGGAATTTGCGGCATTCGCCAAAGGGGACAGCCGGAAAATCAAGGTCTACGGCTTCGATGACGAGGTGGTTTACGATCCGCAGAAGCGTATCGGCATCGCCATATCGAAACTCGGCGCCAGCAGGGCCATTTCTGTCGGAGCATACACCTTTGCATTGAATCAGTTGGACAGATAATAGGTATTGTTTATGTACCCGTTGAAATTCAGACCGATACTAAAGTCCCTCGTGTGGGGAGGAGAAAAAATAGCCCCTTTCAAGGGCATCAGCACGGATTTGCACAATATTGGCGAGAGCTGGGAGCTGTCCGGGGTCAAGGGCGATGAATCCGTCGTCTCGAACGGACCTCTTGCCGGAAAGACCATTACCGAACTTATTTCCGAATACAGGGAGCAGATAGTAGGCCGTGACTGTTATGCGAAGTCAGGGACGGAATTCCCGCTCCTTATCAAATTCATAGATGCCAGGCAGGATCTTTCCATCCAGGTGCATCCCGATGACAGGCTTGCTGCCGAACGTCATCCGGGAAAGCACGGAAAGACCGAAATGTGGTATGTGGTAAGCACCGGGGAGGGCGCCCATCTGATGTCCGGCCTCTCGAAAAAAATCACACCGGAGGAATATGCTGCAAGGGTGGCGGATCACACGATTACGGATGTTCTGTGCGACTATGCCATTTCGCCCGGAGACGTGTTTTTCCTGCCTGCGGGGCGTATCCACAGCATCGGTGCAGGGTCTTTCATTGCGGAAATCCAGCAGACTTCCGATCTGACTTACCGTATTTATGATTTCGGCAGGAAAGGTCTGGACGGCAAGCCGAGGGAGCTTCACACCGAGCTGGCGAAAGATGCGATAGACTACACGGTGTACGGAGACTACAGGACCCGTTACACTGAAAAGCCGAATGAGGAGGTCATCCTGGCGGACTGCAAGTATTTCACAACCTGTCTTGTGGATATGGACAAGCCGTTCGAAAAGGACCTGTCCGGTCTCGATTCGTTTCTGATAATCATCTGTACTTCCGGAAAGGGCGAACTGACGGATGACTGTGGCAACAGGGAAAGCCTCCGACAGGGTGAAACGGTGCTTGTTCCCGCATGCGCCAAGTCTGTAAGGATAGTCCCTGACGGGACAATGAAGGTGCTGACCGTATATTAGAAACCTGTCTGACGGTTCCGTACTTGTACAGCTCCTTCGACTTCGCTCGGGATGACATTGCCCGGGATGGCATTGTTCGGGACCCAGCCCGGGATGATACCCCGGGCTGGTACTTCTGCAAATTAAAGTCCCCGGGCCCTGAGAAGGGCATTCGGGTCAGGCTCCGAGCCCCGGAATCTCTTGTAGAGCACCATAGGGTCTTCGCTGTCCCCTTTTTCCAATATGTTCCTGCGGTACGACATCGCAGTCTTCCTGTCGAAAATGCCTTTCTGCATGAAAAACTCGAAAGCATCCTTGTCCAGCACTTCCGCCCAGAGATAGCTGTAGTAGCCGGCATTGTACCCGCTCTTGAAGATGTGGTTGAAATAAGTGGTGCGGTAGCGCGGGATGATTTCATCTATGAGTCCGGCTTCCCGCATCACGAAGTCCTCGAACTTGATCGGATCGATGACTCTCAGGTCGGATGCGCCTCCTGTCGGAAGCATTTTTCCGTTGACTTTCAGAAATGCAGGCTCGGCACCTTCCGGAGCCGGTTTTTCCGATGCGAACGGGGAATCGGAAGGCACGTATATGGACGTCAGTTCATGCCAGCGCATGTCGAGGATGGAGGCGGCAGCCAGTTCCGTAGTCATGAATCCCTGGTTGAACTTTCCCGATTTCCTGATTTTCGCGACCAGGGAGTCCGGAATGGCCTCTCCGGTTTCATAATGTCTTGCATAGGTGGCAAGCACTTCCGGATGCAGGGCCCAGTTTTCATTGAGCTGCGACGGCAGCTCTACGAAATCCCTCGCCACGTTCGTGCCGCTCATATCCTTGTATGTGCATTTCGTAAGCAATCCGTGGAGAGCGTGTCCGAACTCGTGGAACATTGTGGCGGTTTCGTCGAGGGTAAGAAGCGACGGCTTTCCGGCAGCCGGCTTTGTGAAATTACCCACATTCACTATTATCGGCCTGATATCCTCTCCGTTTTCCGAAATCATCTGGTTCCTGAAGTTGGTCATCCACGCCCCGCCCCTCTTTGTACTGCGCGGATAGTAATCCGTCATCAGTATGCCGAGCAGGGTGCTGTCCGCATCCGTTACTTCGAATACTTCCACTTCCGGATGATATACAGGCATATCCTTCAACTCGGTAAAATTGATGCCGTACAGCCTGTGAGCCGTTCCGAATACGCCGTTCCTGACATTCTCCATCTTGAAATAAGGCTTTACGGCAGTCTCGTCGACGTCGTATTTGGCCTGTCTGACCTTCTCCGCATAGTATGCCCAGTCCCACGGACGTATGACGGAGGTGCTGTCGTCAGGCAGCCTGCCTGCCGCGATGTCTTCCGCCATTGTCTGCTGCATGTCGGCCACTTCTTCTTCCGCCTTCTTCACGCCGGCCTTGAAAATGCCGTCCAAAAACCTGTCCACCGTTTCCGGCGTTCCAGCCATCTTGTCGGACAGGATGAAGTCGGCAGGAGTATCGTAGCCGAGCAGCTTGGCTTTTTCTATTCTCAGGGCCATGATTGTCAGGACGGTATTTTTGTTGTCCCTCTCATTGCCGTTGTTCCCTCTCGAGGAATATGCCCGGAACATCTTTTCCCTCAGGGCCCTGTCGGAGCTGTACGTCATGAACGGCACATAGCTCGAATTCTGCAGGGTAAACAGCCACGGACCTCCCGGAGCCACTTCGCTGTCGTCAATGCCCTTGAGCCTTGCCGCATCATGGACCGAAATTCCAGCCGCCTGTGCTTCCGCTGCCGCGGCAAGGAGGACGTTTTCCGGCAGCCCGGCCACCTCGGCCGAATCGGTCAGAAGCATTGTGAATGCATTGGTCTCGGCAAGCAGATTGTTACCGAAAGTCTGCTCCGCCTCTGCGATTTCCTTGTTGATTTCACGTATCCTGGCCTGTCCTGCCGCATCCAGGGCCACTCCGTTCGAAAGGAACTGCCTGTACAGCTTTTCCGTGAGACGGATTTGTTCTTCGGTCAGTCCCGCAGAGTTCCTGTTCTCATAGACGGTTTTCACCCTTTCGAAAAAGTACGGATTCATGAACACGTTGTCGGTATGCTCTGTCAGCAGAGGGATTACCTTTTCCACGACTTTCTGCAGGGCCGGAGTGGCATCGCTTTCCGCCAGATTGAAAAGCACGGCCGTCACCCTGTCCAGGAGTTTCCCGGACTGCTCGTACGCCGCCACGGTGTTCTCGAAAGTCGGCTCGGCGTCCCGCGCAATGATGGCATCTACTTCTGCGGCCTGCTGGTGGATGCCGAACTTCACTGCATGCAGATAGTCTTTTTCATGAATTTTCTCGAAAGGAGGAATGGAATACGGGGTATCCCACTCTCCGAAAAAGGGGTTGATATTGCTGCAAGACATCATAATCATTGCAATACACGTAAAAACAAGGTGTCTGGTCATGTCGGCAGGTTTAGGAACGGTTTTGAAACATACACGTTATCGGCTTTATATCAGGGCTTCGCCCGTCATTGCCTCAGGCTGCGGTATTCCCATCAGTTTCAGGATAGTCGGGGCGACATCAGCCAGTTTCCCGTCCTTTACATGTTCCGCTCCGGCATTGATGACGATGAACTGGACGGTATTCAGCGAATGCGCCGTGTTCGGCGTCCCGTCGTCGTTGTAGGCATGGTCCGCATTGCCGTGGTCTGCGGTCAGGAGCACTGCATATCCGTTTGCAACGGCCGTTTCCACTACTTCCTTCACGCATTTGTCGATTTTCGCTACGGCGCGGCAGATGGCGGAGAACACTCCCGTATGGCCGACCATGTCCCCGTTGGCGAAATTCAGGATTACCAGATCCTCCTTGCCCGTATTCAGCACCTCGTTCAGCTTGTCGGTCACTTCCTGCGCGCTCATTTCCGGAAGCAGGTCGTATGTAGGCACTTTCGGGGAATTTACGAGAATTCTGTCCTCATTTTCGAACTGAGCCTCCCTTCCTCCGTTGAAGAAGAAAGTTACGTGGGCATATTTCTCGGTCTCCGCTATGCGAAGCTGGCGTTTTCCGGCTTTGGATACCACTTCTCCGAGAGTCTCCTGCACGTTTTCCTTGTCGAACAGGATGTGCACGCCCTTGAACTTGTCATCGTACGGGGTGAAGCAGCAGTAGTAGAGAGGGAGGGTCTTCATTCCGAAATCCGGCATGTCTTCCTGGGTGAGGACCGAAGTGATTTCACGCGCCCTGTCGTTGCGGAAGTTGAAGAATATCACTGCATCTCCTTCCTGTACGGTGCCCACCGGCTTTCCGTCTTCTCCCGTGATGCATACAGGCTTGATGAATTCGTCAGTCACTCCTTCATTGTAGGATGCTTCGATGGCTTCCGTTGCGGAAGTGAACTTCGCACCCTCTCCCTTTACGAGCATGTCGTATGCGAGTTTTATCCTTTCCCATCTCTTGTCCCGGTCCATGGCATAGTAACGTCCGCAGACAGATGCTACCTTGCCGGTAGTTCCGGACATTTTTTCTTCGAGTTCAGCCACGAAGCCCTTGCCGCTTTTCGGATCCGTATCCCTTCCGTCCATGAAGCAGTGTACGAAGACTTTTTCGAGACCGTACTGTTTGGCGACGGCCAGGAACTCATACACGTGAGCCAGCGAGCTGTGTACGCCTCCCATGGATGCAAGTCCCATCAGATGAAGCTGCTTCCCTGTCTTTGCCACATAGTCGAAAGCGGCCTTTATCTCTGCATTCTCCAGCAGCTTGTGCTCGCGGCATGCAATGTTGATTTTCACGAGGTCCTGATACACGACGCGGCCTGCTCCGAGATTCAGGTGCCCTACTTCGGAATTTCCCATCTGGCCGTCCGGCAGCCCGACGTATTCTCCGCAGGCCTGGAGATGGCTGAAAGGATATTTTTTCCTGAGGGACTCTATGTACGGCGCCCCCTGGGTATAGATAGCGTTTGTCCAGTTGTGCTTGCCCTCGCCCCATCCGTCGAGGATCATAAGAAGAACTTTTCTGTCCATATTTTCAAAATTTTGGAATTCGTAATATTATATATGACCTTGCAAATACGCAATTATTGCTAAATTTGCTGCGACCAATCGGCAAAGATAAAAAAATTATCGTTATGGCAGACAGAAATCGTAGACGGAATAGAAGTTCCAAGAGAGAGAAAAAAGAGAAGAAGCCGCTTTTCGAACTGACCGGAAAAGTGCAGATGACCCGCGAAGGGTTTATTTTCGTAATCGTGGAGGGTGAGGAAAACGATGTTTTCGTGAAGGCGTCCAAGACGCGCGGTGCGCTCAACGGAGATATCGTGAAAGTGGCCGTAACCAAGGAAAAGACGGAAACCCAGCGCAGGGAAGGAGTCGTGACGGAGATTGTGGAGCGTTCCCGCCGGCCGTTCGTCGGCATATTGCACATAGTCGGCGACCAGGCCTGGGTGCTGATGGAAAGCAGGGTCATGCCTTACGACATAGTGATACCGGTAATCGGGGCGGCGCCCGTGGGTTACAGGAACAGGAAGCGCAAGATGGCCATGCCGGAGAATCCGGAGGAACTTCCCGACAGGACCGGATGCCTGAAAAAGACCGGAGACAAGGAGTTTTCCGTCATAGGGGTGTATGATACCGTGGACGGCGTCCGCAGGGAAATGCAGGCAAGGTCCGGCATGAAGGTGGCTGCCGCTGTGGACCACTGGGAGAAGAATGAATCTGCTCCGGTAGGCCATCTCGTGGATGTGCTCGGGGAGCCGGGGGAGAATGATACGGAGATGCACGCCATTCTGGCGGAATATGCCCTGCCTTACAGATTCGAGCCTGAAGTGGAGAATGCCGCCGACGGGATTTCCGACAACATCACTGATGCGGACCGCAAGGGCAGGCGCGATTTCAGGGGAGTCACCACTTTCACCATAGACCCGGCGGATGCGAAGGATTTCGACGACGCATTGTCTTTCAGGAAATTGGACAACGGAAACTTTGAAGTCGGAGTGCATATCGCGGACGTGACGTATTATGTGAAGCCGGGCAGTATAGTGGATGAGGAAGCGCGTGCCAGAGGTACTTCCGTGTATCTTGTGGACAGGACCGTGCCAATGCTCCCGGAAAAGCTGTCGAACAAACTGTGCTCTCTGCGTCCGAATGAAGAAAAACTCTGTTTTTCAGCTGTCTTCGAGCTGACGCCGTTGGCAAAAATCGTTTCCCAGTGGTTCGGGCGTACTGAAATAGAGTCCGACTACAGATTCGCCTATGAAAATGCGCAGGAAATCATCGAGGCCGGCAAAAAGGCCATGACTTCGGATTATGCTTTCGGTCCTCAGGGGCAGACAAGGCCTGTCCCGGACAGTGTCAAGGAAGCTGTGCTTACATTGCATTCGCTGGCTTCGAAGCTGAGGAAAAAGCGTTTTGCGGCTGGAGCCATCAGTTTCGAACGTCCTGAGATGAAGGTCATGGTGGATGAAAAGGGACGTCCCGTGGATGTGTGCCAGAAAATTTCGAAAGAAGCCAACTGGCTGATAGAGGAATTCATGCTTCTGGCAAACCGCAGTGTCGCCGAATTCGTGGCTACAAAATGCAAGACTCCGGCAGGGAAGGGCCGCCGTACGGAAGCGAAAACATTCGTCTACCGTATCCATGACGAGCCGAATCAGGAAAAACTTCAGAATCTCAGGAATTTCGTAGGGAACTTCGGATATACGCTCGGACAGATGAACAACGGCCGGGAAATTTCGAAGGAGCTGAACGGGCTTTTCGCCATGGCGAAGGACAAGCCTGAATTCAACGCCATAGAACTGTTGTCCCTCCGGACAATGGCGAAGGCGCGTTACAGTACGGACAATATCGGGCATTACGGCCTGGCATTCAAATATTACACGCATTTCACCTCTCCGATCAGACGTTATCCGGACATGATGGTGCACAGGCTTCTGGCAATGTATATGGACGGTGCCGCGTCGCAGAAGAAGGATTATTACGAAGGGCTGTGCAAATATGCTTCGGAAAGGGAGGTCGTGGCCGCGGAGGCGGAGCGTTCCAGCATAAAGTACAAGCTCGTGGAGTTCATGCAGGACAAGGTGGGCTATGAGTTCGAGGGACATATTTCCGGCCTTACGGAATGGGGAATGTATGTCGAGATAGAGCCGACAAAGATAGAGGGAATGGTGGCGTTGAGGGATATCCGGTCGGATTTCTACGAATTCGATGAAGAGAAATACCGTATTGTGGGCAGAAGCTCCAGGATGGTCTACAATCTCGGGGACCCGGTAAAGATACGGGTGAAGAAAACCAACCTCGAACAGAAACTCCTGGACTACGAACTCGTGGAGACCGGACTCGAGGAGCGCCTGCCGGACCGGGAATCTCCCGAGACGGAAACTGCGCGTGCGGCACGCAAGTCTGCCCGCAAGCAGAAGATCAGTGATGCCATAAAGGCTTCCAAGAAAAAGAAGCGGATGTCAAGGAAATAACAGGCGTCAGCAGTTGATACCGTCCCGGAAAATTCTCAGGCAGAATTCTTTCGGGACGGATTTCATTGCTCCGGCGTCCCGGAGCAACATCCTTGTAAACCGGAAAATCTTCCCCGGAGACATTCCGAACGCTTTCCTGAGATACATGGCGAGACTTGCGCAGAGTATGGCGGCGTAAACCGGATACGTAACGCGACCGTAATGTTCCCTCACGTCTATGAGCCTGTTCAGATGATGTATATAGACCGGACCCGTGCGGGATGCGTGTCTGCCGACCGATGCGCTGACCTTGTGGCATATGGATGTCCGCGTGACGCAGGCCATTCCGACACCCTGACGTTTCATCCTGAGCGCGAGTTCGAAATCCTCCTCTCCGTAGAAGAATTTTTCCGTGAAGATGCGCCCGTCCGCCGTCAGGACGTCCGGTTTGAAGAACATGCAGCATCCGGTGACGAACGAGCATGCGATAAAGTCCCTTTCCTTCACTTCCGACACCGGCCTGTTCTTGTACCAATACTTTCGGAAGCCCCATCTGATACGGCCTCCTGCGTTCCAGACCACATCCCTGTCCCTGAAATAACGGATGAGAGGAGTCAGGATACGGTACTCGGGATGTTCACGGCTGAAATCGGCCATTGCGCCGGGGAAGTCCGGCCCGACTGTCGTGTCGTTGTTCAGAAGCAGATAACTTTCCGGACCGTAACGGGAAGCATAGCGGACCATCATGTTGTTGGCCTTGCTGAAACCGTTGTTCTCTTTCAGATCATACAGGATTACATCCCGTTGCGACAGCTCCGGATAAGTTTCTTCTCCGAGCCGGATGCGTCTGACATTCAGCCCTCTTTCCTTGCAGTAACCGTACAGCCGCTCCGGAGAGCCGTCCTCCGAGCCGTTGTCTCCGATGATTACGAAAAAATCATCGTACGTGCTTTCGCATATGGAGCCGAGACATTCGGCAGTGTCATCGTATCCGTTCCAGTTCAGTATGGCTATGCAGATCATTTCCAAGCCTTGAGAGCCTTTTCCAGCTGCTCGTCGTATCTCAGCCGCACCTGTATGCCGGCACCCTGGCAGTAATACCTAACGGCGATTTCTTCTTCGAGGAACGGAACGATTTCATCTTTTTTCAGACGTATGAACTGCTCCTTGTCGATTTTTATGGCCTTTTCCAAAGCTGCAATCTCGTCTGACATCCTCTCGCTCAGACCGTCCTCGTCGAGTTCCTTTTTCATCTGGTCGAAAAGGGTTTCAGCACTGCTGCGGTAGTCGAATTCCTGTTCCTTTGCAAAGGCCGTGAAATCTTCGAAATCGGCATCCGAAAGATGGAACTGGTCTGCCGGCGCTATGGTTTCATGCCGTTTCGCGTAGTTTATGACATATCTGTCGATGATTCCGTTGAGTATGAGCGAATAAACGAGCCTGCTGTAGGAAGGGGCGTCAATTTCCACATCCGGAGTGATTCCTCCGCCGTCCCTGACGATGCGGCCTTTGGCTGTCCTGAACTCGTGCGTCAGCGAATCAGGAATCTGCCCGACGCTTCCGTCCTCATTTCTGTGGCTGTAGTCGATGGCCTGTACGCATCGTCCGCTCGGGGTGTAATATTTGGCGGTAGTCACTTTCAGCTGGCCGTTGTAGACTACTGGCCTCACGGTCTGCACCAGCCCCTTGCCGAAGGTCCTCTTGCCTATTATCGTCCCGCGGTCGAGGTCCTGTATCGCTCCTGCTACGATTTCCGACGAGGATGCGGACCCCGAGTCTACCATTATGGCAAGCGGTATCAGCGTGTCCACAGGCTCGGATGTCGTCCTGTATTCACGGTATGATTCCGGAGTGCTGCCCTTCGATGTCACGACTGTCGAGCCTTTCGGAACGAACAGGGATACTATGCCGATGGCTTCGTTCATAAGTCCGCCCCCGTTTCCGCGCAGGTCGAGCACGAGCCGTTTCATCCCTTTTTCCTTCAACTCGAAATATCCTGCCCTGACGGCCTCGGACACCTTGTCGGTAAAGCCGCTCTGGCTGATGTATCCGGTAGTGTCGTCGAGCATTCCGACGTATTCCACGTCCGGAATGTGAATGCGTTCCCTGACTATCGCCACATCAACGGTATCTCCGGTAAGACCTTTCAATACCTTGAAATTCACCGTAGTGCCCGGCTTTCCCTTCATCCTGTCGCTGCTTTCCTGGGCGGTCAGCCCTTTCGTGGGTTTGCCGTCTATCAGGATGATTTCGTCTCCGCATCTCAGCCCGTTTTTGATTGCCGGGGAGTCAGCATAAGGCTCATTTATGACCACGTTGGCATCCTTGTCCTTCAATATGATGGCTCCGATGCCGCCGTAAGTCTTGGACAGCATCATCTGCAGATCCTCGTTTTCCTCCTCCGGAATATAAATGGTATAAGGGTCCAGATTTTCCAGCATCGCGTTTATCCCGGCCCTCATTATCCTGTCTAACGGCAGGCTGTCCACGTACGACCTGTTGAGTTCTTTCAAAATCGAACTTTCGATTTCCGTCCACTGTCCCAGCTTGAAACTTTTGCTCTGTCCGTCAGCCGTGTATGCGCAAAGAGACGAAATGCCTGCAAATAAAACCGTTGCGACAGCCGTCGCAATAAATTTTCTGTTCATAATCATCAGATGAATATTGAATCTTGCAAATGTAGTAATTTTTCCCGTCCGTCATTAAAAAACGACTGTCCGTCACAAAATGTTTGCCGGTAGGAGAGGAAAAGTTAAATTTGTACTGTCTCAAGACCGCATGCATATGAAACTGATAACTCGCGTAGAATATTACACCCGTTGGGGCGAAGAACTTTTTCTCAGGGCCTACGGCTCTTTGTTTCCGATGAAATACGGTCCGGGAAGTGTCTGGACAGCCGAAATGGACGGTCTGGAGCCTGGCCGGAATGTCGAATACAGGTATGAACTGCATTACGGCGGATTGTGCCGCAGGACGGAGTGGAAGTCGCATTGTGTGCTCATGCCGCAGGAGTGTGCGGGTGGCGAAGTCGTGGCCGAAGACAGTTGGAACGATGTCCCGCAGGAGCTTCCCCTGCAATCTTCTCCGTTCAGGGACGGGGTTTACAGGTCGTGTCCCGGGCATCTGTGGAAGGGGGCGGGTACGGCGGTGCCTGTATTTTCCCTGCGCTCTGAAAGCAGTTTCGGAGTAGGGGAGTTCCATGATCTGAAACTGCTCGTGGACTGGGCTGCCGCGACCGGACAGAAAATCATACAGCTTCTGCCCGTAAACGACACTACCATGACAGGTACAAAGGAGGATTCCTACCCTTATAATGCGAACTCGAGTTTTGCCCTCCATCCGCAGTTCATGTATCTGCCGGAAGCCGGGGTAGAGGAAGACGGAGAATACCTGCGGCTGAGAACGGAGCTGAATTCACTGCCGGCAGTGGACTATGAACGGGTGAACAGGGAAAAGCACCGCATGCTTCGCAAGGCGTTCGAAAGGAAGGGCGCCGGGACAATGCGGACGAAGGCGTACAGGGCTTTCGTGAGTGAAAATGAGGACTGGCTGATGCCATATGCCGCTTTCTGCGTATTGAGGGATGAATTCGGTACGGCTGACTTTTCATTGTGGAAGACTGACGGCATGGATTTTTCCGTTTACGACAAGGCTGCCGTAGACAAATATGTTTCCGGACACAGGAAGGAGGCGGGCTACTATTGCTATATCCAGTATCATCTTCACCTCCAGCTTTCCGAAGCCCGCGACTATGCCCGTTCGAAAGGCATAGTGTTCAAGGGGGATTTGCCCATTGGAGTGAGCCGGACAAGTGCCGATGCCTGGGTGAACAGACATCTGTTCAATCTTGATTCCCAGGCCGGAGCACCGCCTGACTCCTTTTCGGCGGATGGACAGAACTGGGGCTTCCCGACTTACAACTGGGATGAAATGGCGAAGGACGGTTACGCCTGGTGGCGGTCCCGTCTGAGGACCATGTCGCGGTATTTCGACGCGTTCAGGATAGACCATATCCTTGGGTTTTTCCGTATCTGGGAGATTCCCGTGCCTGAGAAAAGCGGCCTTATGGGGCATTTCAGCCCGGCCCTGCCATATTCCGCCGGGGAATTGGCGCAGATGGGTTTCGAACCTGAGGCTGTGCGGAAGAGTCCGTCTCCGGAGCGGAGCGCGGATGTACTTTTCATAGAAGATCCTCACAGGAAGGGCTGGTGGTATCCGAGGATTGCCGCACATTCCACCTCTGCATATTCCGGTCTGAACGACTGCATGAAGCAGGTTTTCAACAGGCTTTACGATGATTTCTTTTATCACCGGCACAATGCGTTCTGGAAAGAATCCGCCATGCGGAAACTTCCGGCCCTGCTTTCGGAGACGGGCATGCTTGCCTGCGGAGAGGACCTGGGGATGATACCGGGCTGCGTGCCGGAGGTGATGTCCGAATACCATATCCTTTCTCTCGAGATACAGCGTATGCCGAAGTCTGCAGGACAGGCATTTGCGGATACCGCGCATTATCCGTACTATTCGGTATGCACCACTTCCACGCATGACATGAATCCGTTGAGGGCATGGTGGAACGAGGACCGGCAGGTGACGGAACGTTTCTGGCACGAGGTGCTGCATGGGACAGGGGAGACTCCGCGGGACTGTACGCCGGAAATCTGTGAAAACATAGTGCGGATGCATCTGTATTCGCCTTCGATGCTGACTGTCCTGCCGCTGCAGGACTGGCTGTCTGTCGACGGCGCCCTGCGTTTCCCGGACCCGGAGGCCGAGAGGATAAATGTTCCTGCCATACCGCGCTATTACTGGAGGTACCGGATGCATCTCACACTCGAGAATCTTCTTTCGCAGGACGGCTTCAATTCCAGGATCCGCGAAATGATAGCCGCTTCCGGCCGTTAATATGTGATCAGACTAAAACTGTCCGTCGCGGAAAGTATGTGAAATGTCCGTTTTATCATAAAAATAACGGCAGATACATTTGAATTTCAAAACTGTTCGTATATTTGCGCCCGATTTAAGACGAAAATACAAGCAG
>CALUQC010000087.1 GCA_944322805.1 uncultured Bacteroidales bacterium
GCTCTCCGTTCCTGTCTGTAACGGTCCCGTAAATCCTGTTCTGCGCATGGATTGCCATGACATTGAGAATCACGAGCACCGCTGTTGCGATAAAATTTTTCATTGATAACGTTCCGGCTTAAAAAAAACGGATGCAAAGTTATTTCCCGTATAGCCGGCGGACAATCGCCATATGTAAGTATTTCTCCCTTTCGGATTCCTTATTAGTTGCGACGTTGCAATCCCCGTTTTCCTGAAACCGGCGTGCTGTCGGGATGCACCATTCGGAACGGGCAAGAATCAAGCAGGCGGCAAACGGTATCCGCAGTGCGAAGTCACGGCACGCAACACAAAAATGGATACTGACACACTCCGCCGCAAACTCGGCGTCACCTCCGGCGGAGACATCCACATATTCGCCCTGCATTGTGACCTGCCCAAACCCGGAGACTTCCTGCTCGTCACCTCCCGGGAGGCGTCCGATGATGTCTTGTACAGATGAAAATTAAACCCGACATTTGACATTCAATAGGAGACGGTACCGAAAGCATCGGAGAGTGCGCATTCAGCAGATGCAGCAACTTGTCCCATATCACCATCCCGGAAAATGTGACAAGCATGGGCAGCAGTATTTTCGGCTTCTGTGACAACCTGAACAGCATATATATGATGCCGTCTATACCTCCGACATTGGACTACAGTTTAGGTATAGACGCTTCCAAGACACGTATAACAGTACCTAAAGACTCTTATGATTTGTATAGAGCTACAGATATATGGTCCAAATATTCATATGCCTATTTTTCGGAATAGCGGACGATATGGTAAAAACGAAAAGACACCAAGATTTCCAATTCGCATTGACACCAATCCGAGCCTTGCCGCTCCGGTTGGTGTCAACCGTAAATCAGATTGCCGACCTTAGAAACTGATTTATCGAATCAGCCTCTAAAAATGGCTCGAGCCGTCGAAGCAGTGGGTGCAGACCTTGCATTTCGGCAGGCCGATGGCTTCGATCAGGGTCTCTATAGTGTTGAATTTCAGAGAAGTCATACCGAACATTTCCGCAATCCTGTCCACCATCCTCTTGTACTCGGGAGTGGAAGGATCGGAATATTTGTCGAGATTCTTGTTCTCGTCCCCCTCGAATTCCTTTATTATACGCCGGGTTATCAGCTCCATGTCCGTCTTGCTGGCGGAAAATCCCAGGAAAGGGCAGCCGTAAACCAATGGAGGACAGCCGATACGCATGTGCACCTCCTTGGCCCCGTAGTCGTAAAGGACCTTCACGTTGTCTTTCAGCTGCGTACCCCTGACGATGGAGTCGTCGCAGAAAATTATTTTCTTACCTTCGAGCATTGCCCTGTTCGGAATCAGCTTCATTTTTGCCACGAGCGAGCGGCGCTCCTGATTGCTCGGCGTAAAACTCCTCGGCCACGTCGGCGTGTATTTCGTGATGGCCCTGTGGTACGGGATTCCCTTGCCCTCGGCATATCCGAGTCCCTGTCCGATGCCCGAGTCCGGGATTCCGCACACGAAATCCGCTTCGGAAGTATCCTTGCTGCCCATCATGTAGCCGCTGCGGAAACGCACCTGCTCGACATTCCTGCCTTCATAGCCGGAGGTTGGAAAACCGTAGTAAACCCACAGGAAAGAGCAGATTTGCATCTCCTCGTCCGCCGGTCTGATTTGCTCGACACTGTCCGGAAGTATCCTTACGATTTCCCCGGGACCGAGATACTTTTCTATTTCGTAGTCAAGATTGGGGAAACTGCAGGATTCGCTTGCAACGGCATGCGCCCCGTTCTTTTTGCCCAACACTACCGGAGTGCGGCCCCACTTGTCCCTTGCCGCGATAATCCCGTTTTCCGTCAGGATAAGCATTGAGCAGGAGCCTTTTACCTTGGCATAGACATTCTCTATGCCCTCCCTGAAAGTCTTGCCCTGGATTATCAGCAGCGCTATCAGTTCGGTCTGGTTTGTCTTGCCGGAACTCAATTCGGCAAAATGCATGTTGCTGTCGAGCATCTCCTGTTCCAGCTCGGCGAGATTGGCGATTCTCGCCACAGTCACGATGGCGAATCTTCCCAAGTGCGAATTTATGACGATAGGCTGCGGATCGGTATCGCTTATGACCCCGATGCCTGCATTGCCCGTGAATTTGTCGAGTTCATCCTCGAACTTGCTGCGGAAATAGTCGCTTTCCAGGTTGTGGATAGAGCGTCTGAAGCCGCCGGCATCGCTGTATGTAGCCATTCCGCCGCGTTTTGTCCCCATGTGGGAATTGTAGTCTGTCCCGTAGAACAGGTCGTTGATGCATTCCTCCTTTGCGATAGTTCCGAAAAAGCCTCCCATTGTAGTAGAATTTAGCGGCGCAAAAATAGAAAAATTTGGGAAACCGCCCGTTGAAAGGCGCTGTTTTTTTATCGAAATTTGTGATTGCCCCCTGCATCGGATTTGCTCAAACTACAATTTTTTTTATCATATCAACAAAATCTCAAACCGTCTCGTTATGGAAGTGGGGAAAAACGCAGGAAGGCTCTACGGAAGCGGAAATTCCGACAACGGCAGAGATAGAGGCAGAGAGTGTCAGTCTTGACAGGCAAACGCTCTTTCTCGTGGCTGATGAAACAAAAACATTGACGGCAACGGTCTATCCTGAAGATGCCTCGGACAAGACCGTAAACTGGGTAAGTTCAAATCCGGAAACGGCATCGGTGGATGAAAACGGAGTTGTGACGGGAATATCTGAAGGAGAAACTGCCGTATTCGCCATAACGGCGGACGGCGGAAAGACTGCGAAATGTGCAGTGACCGTGGAGCCTTCAATCAGCGGGCATGGGTACGCAGATCTTGGACTAAGTGTAAAATGGGCTACCCGCAATGTCGGAGCTGACAGCCCTGAAGAATCTGGAGATTTTTTCGCATGGGGCGAGATTGCCACGAAAGATGACTACACCGAAGACAACAGCCTCACATATGGCAACAAAGAAATCCAGGACATCTCCGGCAATCCGGAATATGATGCAGCCCGGGCAAACTGGGGAGGGACATGGCGGCTTCCTACGATGGAGGAGTGTGAAGAATTTCTTGACAACTGCCAGTTTGAATGGACGCAGTTTAACGGTCAAAACGGCTTCAAAGTTACAGGACCGAGCGGGAATTCGATATTTCTTCCCGCGGCAGGCACGACTTCCAGTGGAATCTTATGGCATGATGATGAAGATGCGACTTTTTGGAGTTCCACCACGTACAGCAGCATCAGTGCATATGGACCGTACATACAACAAGACAAATACAATTATATCAGCATTCAAAGTCGGAGTTATGGGCTACCCCTCAGAGCCGTTTCGGATTAATGGGTACGGACGCGCGTGGCGCGTTCGCCTCTTCGGACAGATGGTTGGCTAACCTTTATGGAATTACCACCCCGCCAAATGCACCTTATGCGTGGGAGTAGCATCGTGCCTGCGGGCTATCTCTGCCAAGGTCTTTCAGGTTGTAGAGCACCTGGTTGGCGGCGCAGTCCTTGCCGTGCGGTAAAGAAAGGATACGTTCCATATCGTCCACATCCAGATTGCTCATGCCCCATTGCCGGATTTTTCCTTCCTGCTGCAGTTCCTTGTTGTCGCCGGTCAGCTTCTTGTAGGTGTCCTCGCTGAAGTAGCGCGAATGGGCTTTCTCCCCGTGAACAAGCAGTACGGCGCTGCGGATTTCGCCTGCGTATAACAGTATCGGCATGCTCAGGAACGAGAGCGTAGAAGTCTTGTTCCACCCGCCGTTGGAGTTGAGCGAACGCTTGTGGTAGCCGCGCTCCGTCTTGTAGTAGGCGAAGTAGTCCTTGCCGAAAAAGCTGCCGGATAATTGGTGTGAGGCTCAAATAGTATTGGTGAAAAGGTCAAATTATCCTTTCCTGACTTCTCATTATTATATTGGTTACCCGTTTCCTCCGTCCAGACAACACGGTACTTTCGTCCAGACAATGCAATGCCAATGTCCAAAGGAGGCAGCACGGACAAGGGGAATTTCAACCAAAATGCTCCCGCCAGGCGGCGGGCAAATCGGCTGCAACCTCAAAATTAGTACACCCTGATAAAAATAAAAACGGGGCGGGTCAAAAGTCCCGAAGGGACCGCGACCGGAGGAAGCGAAACCGACGCCAAACCGGACGGAATACCGGATTGGTCCGGATATTCCTGAGGTGCGAAGGAGGAAAACCTGAAAGGTTAATCC
>CALUQC010000088.1 GCA_944322805.1 uncultured Bacteroidales bacterium
CGAACAGTGGTAATTCTGGAATCGGCTGGAACTACAATCCAACGTATCCGGACTAAAGCCATGCCAGGGGCCGGAAATACAATCCGGCATATCATGACGCAACAAAGGTAGTTGTTTTGTAATTGAATTACAAGACGGGCATGGCAAAAACTTTTGCATTTGTCTGTAGATTGACTACCTTTGCTGTCCCTAAACATTAGAGCAGCCGTCCTAAATGTGCTGTAATAGAAAGTTTTTGCCCTTTGCATGGTGGCGGTACCGGAAACGGCTGCACGGTTACTCTAATGACCGAGGACACCTGTACAGAGGGCATTTGTATTTCCTAAACATTAGAGTAATGAACACCAATGTACAACCGGAGCAGCAGCCGACATCCTACGGGCTGCAGGAAGTCCTCAACGCCACCGCCTGCCATGACAATGCAAAGGGCATCACGCTCAGCAACGAGACACAGACGTTAATACGGTGCCTGGCGAGGCTGTCAGACATTTATTCCGATGTCACGGACGTCATGGACTCATATTGGGGCCGCGACCAGGTAGACAGGATAACAGAGCATTTCTGTGACACTTTTCATGACATGTATTTTGTGTTATGGGGACTAACGGCGGACATCATGTCCGACACGATGCTAAATGAGACGTACAAGAAAATGTAAGACGACCACAAAGACAGGCATTTGGCTTTTTTTACACTATTTTTACACCTCAACAAAAATTAAATCCCTGCTAATCAAATGATTAACAGGGATTCTTCGTGCGGGCGAAGGGACTCGAACCCATACGCCTTGCGGCACCAGATCCTAAGTCTGGCTTGGCTACCAATTACAACACGCCCGCAAAGGTTTGCAAAGATAGGCAGAAAATACAGAAAATCAAAATCCGGGTTACGGTACGGCATGCGTCCGGCGAACGGCCGGGCTCAGCCGATTTTACGGTATTGCGCACAGCACCAGTTGTCCATGCTGTCGCTCCCGGTGAAGTCCAGTCCGGCTTCAGCCGCCACGCCTGAAATCATGGGCAGATCTTCCGTGTAGAAGCCGCTGACTATGAGCAGGCCGTTCCTTTTCAGGCTCCTCGAATAGGTAGGGATATCCTCGAGAAGGATGTTCCTGTTAATGTTGGCTAAAAGGACATCGTATTTTCCCATCTGGAGCAGTGACGCATCTCCGCAGTATGTCTCCACGTGCCGGGACACCTTGTTAAGCCTGGCATTGTCGAAAGCCGAAATGGCTGCGACGGCGTCAATGTCTATCCCGTACGTATGTGCGGCTCCCATTTTGGCCGCCAGGATAGCCAGTATGGCCGTCCCGCATCCCATATCCATTACCACCCTGCCCTTTACGGAATCCTCGTTTTTCATCAGGGCCCGGCACATCATGTAAGTGGTCTGGTGATGCCCGGTGCCGAATGCCATCTTTGGATCGATGGTAATGTTGAATCTGGTGCGTTTCAGCCCTTTGTGAAAGGTAGCCTTCACCGTACATTTCCCGTCCACGACGATAGGGGTGAACTGCTCCTCCCAGAGGGCGTTCCAGTTCGAGGCCGGAATCAGCGTGGCATTGAAGTCGACGTCGAAATTCAGGTCAAGTCCGCTGAGCTCTAATTTCAGCATCTGCGCACTGTAATTCTCCCGGGGGATATAGCCTTTGAGGAAGGGCTCTTCCACAGTGAAGGATTCGAACGGGATTTCATCCAGTTCCGCCATGAGTATTTCGGCGTTCTCCTCGCTGAACGGCTCGATTTTCATCGAGACCTCTATGTATTCCTGGCTGTTCATGATTTCTGCAAGTCGTTATTCTGTAATACCGGAATGTCCCGGCTATTCCATATCCAATGATTCCTGCTCCTCGGAACTCAACGTATCCAGCTGCTGGTCGACAGCCTGCACATAGTCGATGTTCTTCTTGTAGTCGTTGATTTCCTGCTGCCTCCTGTTCTCGCGGACGGCTTCGTCCACGCCTTTCTGGAAGATATTCCTGATGGATTCGGCCAGGTTCAGTTTGGCCTTGTCAACGGCGGCTGAAAATACCGGCACATTTGTGCTTTTGTATTTCGGCTTGCCTATCTTGAACTTCATGTTGTCGAAGTCTCCCCACAGGTCTATGCCCAATCTGAATATGAGAGGAGACTCTATCACCGAAATATGGTACTTGAACGAAGAGTCGAGATTCTGGATGCCGCTCATGGCAAGGGTGTATCTGTCTATTTTCAGTACGAACGGGAATATCTCGAGCTTGCTGTCCGCAATGACGCCTTCCACGGACATCTTGTCTATGTAGCTGTTGTCCCTGTCCTTGAATTTCAGAATTTTAGCTATCTGCCTGATGCTTTCGTCGTTGTGGAGCTGGAGATGGCTGCCTCCTATCCGGATGATGCCGTTTATGGAAGGCATGCTGATGCTCATGGTGGTGTCTATGTCGGCCGTAGCCGCCATTTCGAGATTCAACTCTCCCTTGAACGATTTGAGCATCGGCATCAGACTGTCTACCGCAGGGAGCATTTCGATGACTTTCTCCGCAGTGATTTTGGAGAAGTTCAGGTTGAAACCTGTCTTGAGGTCTTTCTTGGTCTGGGTGGAATAGAAGCCTTCGAAGAACATTTCCCCCATGTTCGTGCTGGCGGAAGTATTGGTGAACTGGATGCATCTTTTCTGCATTTTCAGGTCCGCAGTCATTCGGGACATTTCCAGTTTCGAGTATTTTACGTTTTTCGCATCCAGCTTGATGTCGGCATTCAGGTTTGCCGGTACCACGAACAGCATCTGGGTATCTGCCGTGGCCGTACTGTCGGATACGATCATTTCCTCGAATTCGTCATCTTCCATTTCCGAAAGGTCCTTCCCTGCAAGGTCGGATGTCTCGAAAGAGCTTCCGGCGGAGTATGCAGCGAAAATCTGGTTGAGGTCGAGGCTGTCGGACGCCACATCCACGTCGAGATTCAGGAATCCGCGTCCGAGTATCATGCCTCTCAGTCCTGTCAGGGACCCGGTAGCGGTCAGGTTTGATTTACCGCTCCTGATGTTCATCTTTTCGAGTCCTATGCTGTTGTTGTCGAAAGTGCCCTTGAAGTCATTTATGCTGTTCCTGAGAGGGAAATACGGTGTCATGATGCTCGTTTTTCCGAAAGAGACCGACCCCGACATGTCCCATTCCCTGAAATATTTCCTGATGTTTTCCCCGAAATCGAGGCTTATGTCGTTCTTTCTGAAATCGGCTTCGGTAAGCCATTCCGGAATTTCCCTTTCCGGCCGGGTCCTGCGCATGTGGCGGAAAAGCGAATCCCGGGGGATGTCAGGATATGCCCTTGAAAGAGAGTCCATGAAGGCCCGCACTTTTTTCCGCCTTTCGATGGAATTCATCGCCGCGTTGGCTTTCATGTCCAGGCCGAAAACGGCAAGCCGGTTTACCGGACCCTTTACGAAAATCGCTTTGGTGTCGCTGTCCAGGTCCAGCACCGGTATTTCGTGGTCGGAGGCCTTTGGCTTGATTGTAAACCTGTTGTCGGACTTCGCCACGACAACGAACGATGTATCGGCTCCGCGCAGCGAGAGGAAGCCTGCTTCGAATCTGCCTCCGAACGGATAGAATCTGGAAGAGTCGTTCTTGTCGAGAATCGCTGCCGAATTCTGGGCCATCAGCTTGAGTTTCCGTCCCATGAGCCACATCTGGTCCTTGTATCTGAGCCTTACGCTGTCCACATATCCCGATATGCCCATCATCCTTTCGCCCTGCCGTATGTCTTCCCTGTATTCGTTCCCGAAAGTCCCTATCCTGACATCGAGGCTGTCTATGTAGGCATCGAGCGAATCTTCGGCGGAATAGACGATCATTTTCCGGCTTCTGACATTGCCTTTCAGGTCTGCTTCCGCAAATGTGTACGGCGAGATTTGCGACATCTTTATGCCGCCTGCAAGTTCGGCTGAAAGCCTGCCCGAGGCTGAATATCCGGTGAATTTCCTTATCAATGTGGACAAGGTGTCGAGATTGAGGAAGAAATGGCTGTCCACGTTCAGCCCGGGATCCTCGCCGAGAAGGTCCGAAGCGCTGCCTGAGCCTGCTATCGCAATGCCCTTGCCTATGACCAGGACACTGTCCAGCTGAAGATTGACAAGACCGTCGCGCGAGCCTTTCAGTATGGCTTTCAGGCCGATTTTGTTGTCATCTCCCAATATCTTGTGAGAAACCGTGGAGACTGGTATTTCCAGCACGGCATCGATATCCGGAATATGTCCGGCAGAGTCTATCCATCCGTCTATCCCGGCTGTAAATGATATGACGGCATCGGTCTTTATGTCGCCTGCTGCCTTTATGATGTTTTTCCCGAAATATTCTATCGGCCTGGTGATTTCGCAGTCATCGATTTTCATCCCTCCCTTTACGTAGAGGCTGTCTCCCTTGAATGCCACGTTGCCCTGTGCCGAAATCGGGATATCGGCGAAGTCAGCATTGAAATGTTCTATGCGGATTTTCCGTACCGTATCTTCCGGAAAGGACAGCCTTGCGTCCATTGCCACCGGCACTTTCATCCTGCCGTAGGAGCTCATCGCGAGGTAGGCTGTCGCCAGCGCCTTGGTTTCTATCCCGTTGTCTTTGCCCCTGATGACGAAATTGTCCAATCTGAGTGCGAAAGTATCAGCCGGGAAACGTCCGGTCATGAAAAGCGTATCCACCCGCAGTCCGAGGCGGCTCTTTTGGATGTCTTTCGTCACGACCCGGCCGAAAAATACCATGCGTTTCAGATTCAGGGAGAGATTTATGGAGTCCTGAATGCTGTTAAACACTATTTTCGGGTTGTCCGCAAGCCTTATCCTGCCTATGACCATGTCGGGAAGTCCGGCACTTTCAGCCGTGTCGGCGGATTCTTCCGTACTGCCGGAAAATTTGAATACGTTCCATGTGGCGGTGCTGTCGTTGTATGCTGTCGCGAAAATCCTCGGCTTGGACAGCGATATGCGCGGTATGTTGATCTGGCCGGCAACAAGCCTGGACAGGTCCATCGAGGCCGACAGTCTGCTGAATGACATGAGGGTGTCGCAGTTTTCCCCGCGCCCCTGTCTCGTGTACCAGTCTTTCCCCGCGCCGTATGCTTCGAATTTGCCGGCAGGGTAGGTCACCGAAAGGCTGTCGAACGTTACGTTCAGGAACGGGAAGTTACGGAATACCGAAGCATTGACTTTCCGAAAGGAAATGTCGGCGTCGATGAATTCGGCTGCGTATTTGTTTGCAAGGTTTGTCAGGAAGCCTGGGCTTAATACTATCTGCAGAACTATCAGTATCGCCGCCCATAGTCCTGCAATGCTGAATATGCAGATTTTTGCGATTTTCCAGGCGCGTTTCTTCCCGGATGGACGTTCTTTTCCCATTGTCAGAGGTTTTTTTACGCTGCGGCGACATCGCCGCAATACCGTATTGCAAACTTAGAAGTTGTTTTGATTTTTTCCAAAAAATTGTAGATTTTTGAAGCTGGTATTTTTCGGTTATGGAATATATTATTTCTATTTTTGAGGACAATCTCAAAGGGCTGATAAGTATATTGTAAAATCACTTGGAAAATTTCTTAACTTTATAAGGTGAAAAATGACGATTTGAATTTTATAGCCATAGATTTCGAGACCGCCACTTTTCAGCGGACTTCCATTTGCGAAACCGGCATCTGCGTGGTCCGGAACGGAGAGATAGCCGAGACGAAATCCTGGCTTGTCCGGCCTCCGGACAATTATTATTACTACAAGAACATCATGCTCCACGGTATCTGGCCGGCAGATACGGAAGATGCCCCCGGCTTCGCGAACGTGTGGGAGGAAATAGAAAAGGAATATCTTGACGAATTCGACACTTTTGTCGCTCACAATGTCTCGTTTGACCGCAGCTGTCTGCTAAGTTCTGCAAAACTTTACAATATACATCTGCCGGAGTTCAAATGGCACTGCTCTCTCCAGACGGCGCGGAAAATATACTCCTTTGGATGCAACTCCCTCGGCTATTTATGTGAACGGCTGGGCATCCCGAAAGGCACACATCATCGCGCCGGAGACGATGCCGAGATGTGTGCCCGCCTGTATCTGAAAGAACTCGAAGATGCAGGGAAAACCTGAAGCCGAAGTTCAATTCACAGGACTTTCCATTCCTCGATTCTGCG
>CALUQC010000089.1 GCA_944322805.1 uncultured Bacteroidales bacterium
TCTGCACGGCTCCGCCGGCTTCAGGACCGACACTCAGATTGTGACGAAAAAGAAGATGAGGAGCATCATCGCCTCAACGAAGAAACGCGAAAAGGAAACATGTGGGCAATAGCCCATCCCCCCCCCCTCAAAAAAAACACAAAAAAAACAGAATATACTACATTCCCCGAAAAAAACTTAAGGCTACAAATCGCCATTCCAGCGGTCTGTAGCCTCGATTTTTCATATATCTTGACCTGCAAAAGTGTCAAACTCCAGAATATAGCTTATATTTTGTTTTTCTGCAAATTGTTTCAGGGGAGGCAAACGGTTGAGGGGGACCCGATTCACTTTCGGATCCCCCTCTTTGTGCTCCCTCAGGGGCTCGAACCCTGGACCCCAACATTAAGAGTGTCGTGCTCTACCAACTGAGCTAAGGAAGCGTCATGAAAGCCGCTTTAAGGCTTCATTCGTGATCCGTTTGGGATTCGAACCCAAGACCCCAACATTAAAAGTGTTGTGCTCTACCAGCTGAGCTAACGAATCTTCCGTTTTCCGGTCGGAAAATGTTGCTTTCCGAATTGGGATTGCAAAGGTATGCATTTCCCTGGATTATCCAAAATATTTTTCAGAAATTTTTACGATTATCCGCAAAAAAACACCATAAACTGTCATGTCCCGACCGAAAGGCCAAGCCGTCAGGAGATGTCCCGACAATCCCGGCCATGACAGGATGAGGCATTTTTCGGACAGTCAGCGATAATCATCGATTCTCCGGCATCGCTATAATTCGACCAATTCCCTGAGAATCATTTTTCTGGCGGAACGCGCCCATTCCGGGAAAGCCTCATCGGCCTTGAAACGCCCTGTAAAATCCATAAGCGCCGACAAGTCGAAAAAGTCGGCGGAAATACCTGCACCGGAGGCCATGGCATCGTAGGCATTGCATTTCTGCTCTATGTGGGAAGGCACCATCAGTATCGGTTTCCCGAAGTACATGGCCTCGCACACCGATTCGAATCCTGCCGTGCTGGCATAAGCCCCGCACCCGGCCATCTGTTTCAGGAACTCCTTGTCGTCAAGCAGGTAGAAACTCAGCGTATCGTCTATTTTCTTTATTTTCGGCTCGTCCCATTTGTCCCAGAAAAACCTCAGTTCCACCTCCGGATGCTCCCCGTGCCATTTCATTATATCTTCTGCAAAGCCGGCATTCAGCATGTATCCGTGGATGTAGCTGCCCTTTGTCGGTGACATCTCCAGTACGGACTCCCTCAGCACGGGCGGCACGACCTTTATCCTTTTGCCGGCGTCGTCATCCATTTCCCGGAAAGACAGGGCCAGACGTTTGTTCGCCCCGATCGACGTGACTTTTGAAAAAATCATCAGGCCCTCCGTCCCCAGGATGCCCGAGTCTCCCAGATCGAAATTCCTGTGCAGGAAAAGATACTGGTGCCCGATACTGATGTTCGGGATATCTATCTTGAAATTGAAGTAGGCAATGCCTGTCAGCAGTTCATAGAAGTTGACTACTATGTCGGCCCCGGAGGACTTGATGGCATCTTTCAGAAAAATGATGCTTTTCAGATACTTCGGGAATTTTTCGATATTGTACAGGATGCTTTTGAGCATGTTGGCTGTCCTGTTTTCCGCAGACGGCTGGAAATTCACGCTATCGAACTGGCGCAGCGGGGCTGAAACCCCGTTGACGAAGAAATCGGGGAGCTGCCTGGCCTGGCTTCTCCCTACGAGCATCCCCACTACCTGGTGTCCGTTTTCCGTCAGGAGCTTTTCCATGGCCATGGCCTGCGTGAGGTGCCCCCGGCCTTCGCCCTGAACGATGAAAAGATATTTCAAACCTCTACCCATATTCTTCCGAAATTGAAAGCTAAAGATATTCTTCGCGATATTTCATGATGCGCCAGTTCCCGTTTTCGTCTTCGAGGAGGGCCGACATGGACTCTACCCAGTCGCCTGAATTCAGATATCTTATACCGTCGATTACCCTGTCTTCCGGATAATGGATGTGTCCGCATATCACGCCGTCGCAGCGTTTGGACCTTGCAAGGTCCGTCAGCATCTTCTCGAATCCGGAAATGAAGGATACGGCCTGCTTCACCCTGTGCTTGATGGCCTGGGACAGGGAAAAATACGGTTTCCCGTAATGGCTCCTGATTCTGTTGTATATGCTGTTGAATCTGAGCAGGGCATTGTAGCTGACGTCTCCGAGTTTGGCGAGCCATTCCATTTTCGTCGTGACGCTGTCGAATACGTCCCCATGCGTTATGAAGTACCGGTGCGGGCCGGACTCCAGAATGTAATCCTGCAGAATGCTGATATTGCCGAGGCTGACAGGTACGAGATTGTCCAGGAAATCATCGTGGTTGCCTCTCAGGTATATTACTTCCGTATCATGGTTTTCCATCATCTTCATGATGACTTTCACGAAACGGGTATATTCCGGGCTCCAGCGTTTGGCGGAGGACTTTTTCTGGATTTGCCAGCCGTCTACGATATCGCCGTTCAGGATGAGACGCTCGCAGTCGACACGGCTCAGGAAATCCGCGGCTTCCTTGACCTTGGAATGCGCAGCTCCGATGTGGACATCGGAAATGATTACGGTCCTGTAATGTTTTCTATCCTCCATGTCAGTCTATTTGTCGGCGGAATATTCCTTTATATGCTGTTCGTCTGCAAGCCGGCATACTATCAGCGCACCGTTTTTCTCGGCTACGATGTAGCCTTCGAGACCTTCTATTACGGCCGTTTTCACCGAAGGAAGATGGACGATGCTGTTCTTGCAGTTGAACAGCCTTATGTCCGAGCCGACTACGGCATTGCCGTCATTGTCCTGGACGATGTGGGACTTTACCGACCCCCAGCTCCCCAGATCGCTCCAGCCGAGATCAGCCGCTATCACGTAAATGTCATTCGATTTTTCCATGACGGCATAGTCGATGGAGATTTTCTCGCACTGCGGGAAGAGTTCCTTCAGGGCTTCCTGCTCGCGTCCGGTGTACAGGGCGGGGGAGAGCCTGTCCATGATTTCCGCTATCCCTGGAGCGAACTGTCGGAACTGGGATACGATGGTCCCGGCATTCCAGACGAATATGCCGGCATTCCAGAAGTAATTTCCTTCTTCTATGTATCTTTCGGCCGTGCCGAGATCGGGTTTTTCCTTGAAAGCCTGCACCTTGACCACTTTCCCGTACTCCGCCTCCCGTGCGCAAATGTATCCGTATCCTGTCTCCGGACGTGAAGGGACGATGCCCACCGTGACTATGGCGTTGTTCCCGGATACGAAACCGAGGGCGGAGGATATCGTTTTCACGAATTCGGACTTGTTCAGGACAATGGCGTCCGCCGGCGTCACCACGATATCGGCATCAGGATTCCGTGCAGCTATCTTCCAGCACGAATAGGCAATGCACGGCGCAGTGTTCCTCGGCTCCGGCTCTGCGAGAATATGTTCTGCCGGGATGTCCGGAAGCTGTTTTTTCACCATGTCCACATAGCGCTCTGACGTGACTACCCAGAAATCATGCATCCGGCAGAGCGGGAGGAAACGGTCTACTGTAAGTTGAATAAGGGATTTGCCTACTCCCAATACATCGATGAACTGCTTCGGAGTTTCCGGAGTGCTTGCCGGCCACAGCCTGCTGCCTATGCCTCCGGCCATTATCACGACCTGTGTGTTTCTTTCCATAAACATAAAATAAGGATGCACGACGAAAGCCGCGCATCCTCAAATATAGCTATTTTTTCCGTTGCTCAAAGCAAATACGGATCAGAAGTAGGATTCCGGACCCGGTCTAAAACGAGATTCCCAATTTGAAACCGGCGTTGTTCAGCCCGTTTATGCCGAAATAGCTGCTCCTGTTGGTGGCGTAGCTGTAGTATCCGGCGAGCTGCAGTCCGAGATTGCTTTTCCTGAAAGGATGGATGGTGATACCTATTTCAGGAGAAACATAGAAGCCCCATTGGCTGTCCTGCACTCCGTAGACCGAGTAAAGCTGGTACTCGCGGGCAAAGTTGGCGCCTATTTTGGCTTCGGCGTACGGCTGGACCTTTTTCCACAGGAAACGGTATCTCAGAGTGGCGCCGAAAGGCACCTGATACAGAGAATGGTAGATATCCGTGGTAACGGTCGTGTTCTCTCCGGCGGAGTACGTCGCCTGCGGGAAATATTCGTTGTTGGTGTTGAAGCTCGCGAATACTCCGGCCGCAACTCTCGGCAGGAAGTAATATCCGCCTTCGGCATATGCTCCCCAGCCGCTTGCGTTATGTGAGAAGCTGTTCGAAAAAGCTCCGTTGAACTGCCAGCCGGCATCGACGTAATAACGGCGTCCGACCTGTGCATCGGTATTTATTGCCGCGAGCAGCGCGGCTATCGTTATAAGCAGTATCTTTTTCATATTCATATCTCCTGTCGGTTATTCGGAAACTTTTTTCAGATATTCCGACTGCGCGAAAGCCTGCCGGATAGCTGCCTTGAATTTGGCGAGGTCCGACATGCCGGAGCCTGAAGCCCCGTTTATGACGCAGTTCCAGATTATAGGATGGCTTTCGTTGTCATCACCCGTAGCTGTAAGATCCGCCATGTCCGCCATGAGCGAGTGTGTGGAAAATCCGTATGTCACAGGGTACGGATAGTACCATGCCCCGCTCCAGTACGGAGACCAGTAGTCGCTGTAGTCCAGCCACCAGTACGGGTCCACATAGTCTACATAGTATTCCGTGTCGTAGGAATAGGTGAGCTGGATGCCGAGATCCGCTGTCTGGCCGCCGGTGGTGCCGGTATCGTCACCGGAGCCTGAGCCCGTGTCTCCGCCGCTTCCCGTATCCGTCCCGGAGCCTGAGCCGGTATCGTCGCCGGTATTGTCCTCAATAGGGACGAACTCGTAGCCGCAGGATTCCATCATCTGCCTGAATTCGTCTGTCAGGGCATCGGTAAATGCGTTTTTCACCAGCTGGCCGCGCATGTACGAATCTATGATGAAGATGCTGTCCGCCACGGAGAATGTGGTGTATCCTGAAAAATCAGCTTCACTGTCATATGACGTGGCGACCAGCAGATTGCCGTCCGCGTCGATGTTTGACGGCATTTTCTGGCATCCTGCCAAAAGGGCTGCCGCCGCCGGTATTGCAAATAATATCCGTTTCATTGTCTGTGGTTTTAATCATTATAATGTAGTACCCTCGAATGTCCTGGAGAAATCGTAAGGAACGATGTATCCGTCGAGTCTGATATCGTTCGAATTGAACGTAGGGGAGACATCTGCCGTCACTCTGTTCGAGCCAGGGTAAACGGTGAGGGAAACTGTGGCGTTGATGCCGCGTCCCACGACATTCATCGAGAAATGGAGCCGCCCTTTGTTGTCGTATGACTTTTTGACATTGGTCACGGTACCTTCGACGGTGACTCCTCCCACGCCGTTAGGCCCGCTGTGGAAGTAGCTCGGCGCTATCTGCACCACGGCCCTGTTGCCGTTCATCGAGATGAAGTTGGTAGTGGAATTGACCTGTACGCGGGTGCCGTATTTGAATGTCACCGCGTCGGCCTCCAGCACGAAAGACGAATCGTTGACGGCACGCTGCGCCTGCACCCATGTAAGCGTGTCCAGAATGGCCTCGCTTTCCACGCTTCCGCTCCGCAGCGCGTTGAATTCAGCCATGTCGCTTTTCCATCTTTCTATTCTGTCCTGCATGGTCTCCTTGTCCTGAGCTGACCCTGATGCCCACACTGACAGCAAAATCAGTAAAAACAAAACCTTTTTCATAATCTTTTTCCTTTATCTGTTGCCGCCCGGCCGCCTTGCCGGGCAAATCCGGCAAGGCATATATCAAATAATGCACCATTGCCGTTTGCAGCCGATGAAAACGGCATTTTGTTATCCGAAATTCATCCGCATCTGCTTACTAAATCGCGTTTGTGTGAAATCTTGCATGCGGAGCGGTAATTTTGTCATATAGATTTCATACCTTTGCCGCGTCAATGAAATTTATCACAAAATTCAGAATAATGGAAGCAATTACTACTACAAATTTCACCTTCCCCGGCCAGACCGGCAAATACGTGGGCAAGGTGCGCGACGTATATGACATCAATGACGAATATCTCGTCATGATAGTGACCGACAGGATTTCGGCATTCGACGTGGTGCTGCCGGAGGGTATTCCTTACAAGGGACAGGTATTGAATCAGATAGCTTCCAAATTCCTGGATGCTACTTCCGACATCCTGCCGAACTGGAAAATCTCCGAGGCCGACCCGATGGTAACGGTAGGCCACAAGTGCGAGCCTTTCAAGGTGGAGATGGTCATACGCGGGTATCTTTCCGGGCATGCCTGGAGGGAATACAAGGCTGGGAAACGTTCGATATGCGGAGTTCCCATGCCGGACGGGATGGTGGAAAACCAGAAGTTCCCGGAGCCGATCATCACCCCTACTACCAAGGCCGCGGAGGGTCACGATGAAGACATTTCCAGGGAAGATATCATTGCATCTGGCCTTGTGAGCCGGGAAGATTACGAGCAGCTCGAAAATTATACGAGGGCGATTTTCCGGCGCGGGACCGAAATGGCTGCAAAGATGGGGCTGATCCTCGTGGACACGAAGTATGAGTTCGGCAAAAAGAACGGCACCATTTATCTGATGGACGAGATCCATACTCCTGATTCGTCACGGTATTTTTATGCTGACGGCTACGGGGAGAGGCTCGCGAAAGGGGAGAAACAGAAGCAGCTGTCGAAGGAATTCGTGCGTGAGTGGCTGATGGCCAACGGATTCCAGGGGAAAGAAGGACAGAAGGTGCCGGAGATGACTCCGGCAATAGTGGACAGCATCACTGACCGGTACATTGAGCTGTACGAGCATATCACCGGAGAAAAGTTCGTGAAGGCCGAAGGCGCAGGGGATGTGCTGGCACGGATCGAAAGGAATGTGCTGGACTGCCTTGCATCCATATAGACAGGAAATCATATATACAGAAAATCCGTACAGGCGGGAAATCAGTACAGGCGGAAAATCAGCTTTCATGAGCCGGATTTCCCGCCTGTACTGACAATTCAGCGGGACAGGAGCTGCGGGTGGAAGCCGTCGTTGGCTCGGTAGTGCGGTGCGTAGAGGCACTCGATATCCGTGACCGGAGACGAGAACGTTCCCGACTGGGTCACGACAAGGTCCTCCGTGATGACCGTCTTCTCCTCGGCCAGTACATCGATGTACCAAATGCTCCTGTCCGACTTCACTTCGCGGTATGCGTACGGAGCGAAGCGGAACATGCGCGAAGCCGCCCGGCTGGAACGTATCCCGTACCCGTAAGGTCCGGAGAGCTGGTTTTCAGGCCTCAGGGATGCCGCCCTTGGCGCATTCAGCCTGACAAAGCTCCTGTTTTCCGCACTCCATATTTCATATACGGCCGTTATCCTGTCGCCGACTTTCAGCGTATCTCCGGACGAAATTTCCCTTAAACCTTCGTATTCCGCATCCTTGCCGGCGGATCCGTCCTCGACGAAATAGCGGCATTTCACCGAAATGTCATTGCCTGCCGCCTTTATTTCCGAAAACGGCTTGCGGTATTTCATGGTCAGTATCAGCACCTTTGCCGAGAGCAGTTCCGGTGAGCCTTCCGATACTGCGTTTATCGCCAGCATGAAGGCCGGGTCTCCGTCC
Organism: uncultured Bacteroidales bacterium; assembly: GCA_944322805.1. Taxonomy (GTDB): domain Bacteria; phylum Bacteroidota; class Bacteroidia; order Bacteroidales; family UBA932; genus Cryptobacteroides. Next base: position 7,652 of record CALUQC010000089.1, read on the forward strand.
CAGTCCTGGGTCTCTTTCTGTATCATTATCCAGAGACGTATTCCGTCCGCGATTTCCGATGATTCGCTGTCTCCGAAGTCCCGTCCATAGTCGGAAAGCAGGCGGCAGAGCATCGAATGGGCGTAAAGCTCGTTTTCCAGCAGACCCCTGAACGGCAGTACTGCATTAGGATAATATTTCCCTCCAGATTTGTGGCTGACCGCATATTCTTTCAGGGATGCCATGTATTTCTCGAGACGGGTATGGAATTTCCTGCCCGCTTTCAGTCCTGCTGACTGCAGGAAACCGTCCCTTTCGTCGGACGAGCCGATGAAATTCAGCACCGTCATTGCCCGGCGGGCCTTGTAGAGGATATAACCTCTCCCGTCGTCTTCCGTCCCGTAAACGTATTGTTTCACGGTCTTGGCGAAAGCCTTTGTTTCCTTGCGGCCGATGCCGGCTGAAAGCGGCAGATCCGCAAACATGGAGCGCACGTACAGGTACTGCGGCAAACTCAGGTCTCCGGCCCATGAAGAAAGCCTTTCATCTGAAAAATAATATGAATCGAGGTATTTCACGGCTTTTTCAGCGGCGGCGTGAAGCTCCGGTTTGCCGGCCGGGAGGCCTTTGCTGTCCGAAACCGCGATATATTCGAGCACTGCTGCAGTGACTGCCGGAGACGAAGGCCCTCCTTTCAGCCATGCGAATCCTCCGGTGGTGTTCTGGTAGGAAAGCATTTCAGTGCAGAGTTTCCCGCATTCGGCGCAATCTCCCGAATCTCCTTTCAGGAAATGGGCGAGACGGGCGGTGAAATATGCTTCGGCAGACGATATGGCGTCAGGATATGCTGCACTGCGGACCGTGTCCGGAACGGCTTCCCTGAGCATGTCTGCTATGGATATTTCCTCCGGGACGGCTCCGTAACCCGATACGTTCACGAATTCGTTCCTGAGGGCTGCGTAAAGCGAATCGCGCGACATCCCGTCCGAGAGCAGGGCAGAGTGCGATTCTTTGAGTGTCTGTACCGGTGCGGATACCGGAATGGCGACGAAAAGTCCGTCTGATGCCCCGTCTGATGCGCAATAGACCGTCTTGATGCCGAGGGTGTCCGTGTCTGATGGTACTTCGATGGTGAATGTCTCCGTCGAAGCCGACCCTTTCCCTGCTCCTGCAGGCTTGCTCATGACCATGTATGGAGTGCCGGATTCATGGTCGCTTCCGTCGTAAAGATATACGGAAAGGGTGCCTTCCGAATCACTTCCGGACGTGTTTGACAGGGAGACTTGCAGGTCGTATTTGTCGCCGGAATACAGGTAAGCCGGCTGTGCCACCGAGACCGTTACCGGGAGCGTAATCTGCATTTTCTGCCTCAATACGTTGTTGTTCATGGACTTGTCATGCGCGAACAATGAGACGTAGTATGTCGACAGCTTGTCGCCGGCGGTGAATTCGAATCTTATTTTCCCGTCCTTGTCCGAACGCAGGAACGGATAAAAGGCGAGTGCATCGGCAAAGTTCTCGCGTATGGATATTTCCGGGGCGGAAATACCCAACCCTCCGGATGATTTGGTCATCAGCGTGTTCTGAACGGATTCCTCTTTGATAACTGCATCGTCCGCATACCGCGGAGCAGCGGATGCCATCTGGAACGGTATGGCTTCCGACCGCCCGAAATCCGCGGCGCTGTCCATCCTGAACAGGGAAGACCAGCCGCTGCCTGAAATGCGGCCTGTCGAATAAGTCCTGTAAACATAAGGGGTTTCCTGCCACGGGGCGAGAGTGTTCCACCAGTTCGTCCGGAATGCTTCCGTGGTGACATCGAACACGGACACAGCGCATTCGACTCCCGGCAGCGTCGTGATTTCGTAGACGCATTTTTCTCCGGGCCATGCCTTGTCGGTAAAGCGGGAGAATGTCAGCGGCAGGGTCATGTCGGTCGCGGCCCGTCTGAAATCATGACTGTATTCATGGATTTCCCCGTCACGGAAATATGTGATTTTCAGTTCCGTCACATCCGGATATTCATCCTTGAAATCATACGTGACCGTTTCAAGCGAGCCTTTTTCGCCGCTGACGCCTTCCATGTGTATCATTTCGGATTTCAGACAGGTGTCCGCCCCTCCGAACAGCTGTACGGCCGCCCATACGGGTCCGTCCGATGCTCCGAACTGGAATACGATATCTTCCGAAGGCAGGATTTTGATGAAATGCAGGAATTTTCCATGGAGGGCTTCATCTTCCGCGGCAGTCTTGATGAGGTCGTAGACGCAGGTTTTTTTCCTGCCTTCCACTTCCACCGAGGCTTTCAGCCTGTATGTCCCTGATGGCCATGACGAAAGGTCTATCCAGGTCTTTTCACCTGTCTCGGCTTCTCCTTCAATGACACACTGTCCGTCATGCGATACGCTGTAGGATATCTTTTCACCGGTCAAAGGCTCGTTACCGGCATTTCTGAGGTCGAACGACACTATGGCGAAATCGCCCTCGAGTATGTTCAGCCCGTGCACATCGGCGGAATCCGTCTCCGCATCCCTGATGCGCGCCTGTCCTCCTTCCGTTTCCACGGAGCCTTCCGCCGTATTTTCGATTCCGGCGCTGAAATAGAAATCGTATATGACGACGCCGGTGCTGAATTCATGCGTTTCTCCGGTCGCATCCGTCACCTTGATGCTGATATCGTGGTAATAGTATCCTCCGTCGTCCTTTCCGTTTCCGGCAGTGAACGTCAGCGAGAAACTTCCGTCAGCACCTATGTCAAGTTTGCCTTCCTTTATCACTTCGCTCCACAGTCCGATGCGGTACGATACGTCGGCGGCTGCCAGCGACCGCCCGGCATAGCTTTCGAGCCTGCCTTTGACAGTCACCGTGTCGCCCGGGAACATGATTTCATGTTGAGGCTCGAAAACGGCATTGAAAGTAGGCAGCTCGAACTCGTCCACTGTCAGGGTGCTGGCAGCCAGCGTGTTGCCGGCGGCAGTGATGCTTAGCGTGAATGTTCCGTTGCGGCGGTCTTCCGGAAGCCTGAAATATCCTGATGCCGAGCCGAATTCGTTGACCGTAAGGTCCATGGAGCCAACCATGTTGCCCTGGGCATCTTTCAGCTGCGCCGTGACCTTGTCATTCCCGGTCCATACCCGGCAGCGCGTCCTGGCCCATGCCGATGTCGTGTCCTGGAAAGTCTCGTACAGGATGGCCTTGAATTTCAGGGTGTCGCCGGGATTGAACGCGGCCCTGTCCTTGAGAATTATGCATCCCGGGGCCTGCCTGATTTCGGCGCGTACCGGTTTGGACGGGGTGAACGACGTTTTCCGCGTCATCCTCAGCAGACCTGTCGTGTCCGTGAAGCTGCAGCATGCATAATATCTGTCGTCCTGTTCAGGGAAATCCGCATCTATCAGGGTGAAGCCGTCGAAATCCATCCCCCGGACAGTGCGTATGAGGCTGTCCTTGTAGTATATCATGAAGTCAGCCTTTTTTACCGGCTCTCCGGTCATGTAGTCCGCAAGATATGCCGCCATGCCCTTGTCCTGCCTTTGCAGCACCAGGGATACTGTGTTCCTGACGTAGGCGAACGAGGCGCTTACGTCATCCGACGAACATTTTACGGTATAACGGCCGTCATCGATGCCGCTTACGGCAAATTTCAGGGTGTCAGGAACGTAGTAGCTTCCGGCCCTGTTTTCCAAAAGTGTGTCGATTATGACGGTGCTGTCCCTGTCCATAAGGCGCATCCTGACATTCCCGAGATTCTGCAGTGAAATGGCAATGGTGTCGGTGCCCTCCACGCATTTTACCCTTATCTGCTTGAAATCCATCTTTTTTATCAGATTCGCAGGATAATCGCACATCTTCGTCAGTGCAGTTTCAGCCTTTTCCGCCTTCCTGTCCCTCTCGAACTGTGCGCATTCTTCTCTGAGGGCGAGATAGTCCGACGGACCGGCTCCTGTGGAGTCCTGCAGCGCCTCGAATTTCATCCTGAGCAGCTCCATCCGGGCGAAAAAACGTATGCCCTTGTCCCGGTATTTGTTTATGAATGATTCCATTGCCGCTTTCCTGAGAGCGGTGCTGTCATCGGAAATCCTTGTGTTTTCGACAAATTCCACGTATGCCGCCTGCGGGTATTTCCCTTCGTAGTATTCCTTCAAGGCCCCGGAGGCAAACGTGATGCCCGTCAGGGAATCCGATTTTTCATCGCGTACCGGCGAATACATGCAGCCTCTCATGAATGCCGACCAGAGCAGGTATTCGTAGTCGTTTTCCATCTCCTCGACGATGACGGAGGGGAGCCTGCCGGAATTGCTGCGCAGGAAGCGGTCCGCACTGTAGAACTGGTCGTTTTTTTCCTGTATCAGCTTCTCCTTGTCAGCCGCGAGTTCCCTGATGTCCGGAATGTCGAGATAGAAAGGCGCGTTGTTGCCTGCATTCCAGAGTACGACAGGGGAGCCGTATTCCGTTATCCTTTTTTTCAGATCTTCCGATATTACGGAGGCTTTTTTCCAGTCGTACGACCTTGCCGCAAGGCAGTATTTCCCGGCTGCATCGTAGAAATCCCAGTCCAGTTTCCTCGTTTCGGCTTTCCTTATAATGTCGGAGAGTATCTTTTCCTGCGTCTGCGGCAGGTCTTCCGCTTCGGCCTTGCAGTATTCTTTCCAGTCTTCCGTGAGGACATGTCCGGCGTCATCCCGCTTGTCCCCCTTGGCACTGGCGCCGGCGGCGACTGTCAATGCCATTGCCGCGACTGCTGCGAGTTTGCTGAAATTCTTCATTTTCTTATGTTTTTGTGATCGGCCGCGGCCAATCAACGATTCTGCATTGCCTGAATCGCTTCGGAAACAATGAAAGTGCTGCCTCCGATATAAATCAACGGTCTGGCTTCCGGGTCCGCTGCCGTGATTTCCCCGGCGAGGCCGAAAGCCTTTTCCACAGCCTCGGATACCGTCCCTGCCGATTGTATGCAGGCGGCCCTGCCGGTATTGTCAGCGGCATTTCCCGAAGAGGCCCTGAATTTCAAATACCGTTCCAGCAGCTCTTTTGCCGGCAATGCACGTTTCCCGGAAGAATTGGTGAAAATATAGTCGGCATCCTTAGGCATGAGCGGGAAAACGGCATCGAGATCCTTGTCCGCGACGATGCCGTAGACTATGACAAGATGCGTATAACGTCCGGATTCCAAAAGATGACCGAGCTGGGCGAAATTGTATTTCAGGCCATGGGCATTGTGCCCGATATCCGCTATTACTGCCGGATCCGTGCACAGCCGCTCCCACCTGCCGTGAAAATCCATGCGCGAAGCTGTATGTACGATGGCGTTTTCCATATCGGACGCATTCAGGACAGGATGCACTCCGGCGGTCCGCCCGAAAGCGAGGATGTCGGCAGCTGCCAGGACGGTGCGCAGGTTTTTTTCCTGGTATTCCCCCTGCAGATCCATGTTTTCGAGCAGCCTGTCTTTCAGATGCCACAGGGAAGGCTCTGTCTTGTCCGCAAATGTCAGCAGTGACATTATCCGCTTCCGGTCGCCCATGTATTCAGGCTCCGGAAGATTGGTGTAAAGGACTTTGCGCTCGAATACCGGGTCGGTCTCCGGAGATGATTCCCCGACGACGGCAGGCGTTTTCGGCTTTATGATTCCGGCTTTCTCGAACGCTATTTCCCCGAGCGTATTCCCGAGCATGTCGCAGTGGTCCAGCCCTATGTTGGTGATGATGCTCAGTGCGGGGGAAATGATGTTGGTGCTGTCGAAGCGGCCTCCGAGCCCGGTCTCAATGACGGCAACGTCGACATCCTGCGAGGCGAACCAGTCGAATGCCATCATTGTGGTGATTTCGAAAAACGACAGGTCGAGATGCTCGAATGTATCCTGCCATTTACTGACGAAGTCCCAGACGGCCTCCCTGCCTATGTATTCCACATGCCCCGCACCTGTCCTGCCGTCGAGCAGCCTTATCCTCTCCCTGAAATCAAGGATGTGGGGGGACGTGTACAGCCCGGTCCTGAGGCCGGCTGCCGCCAGAACCGAGGCGAGCATGTTGCAGACCGAGCCTTTCCCGTTGGTCCCGGCCACGTGGACCGTCGTGTATTTCCTGTGGGGATGACCTGCTATCCGGTCGAAGAACAGCATGTTGTCTATCCCCGGTTTGTATGCCTGGTTTCCCACTTTCTGGAAAGAAGGGAAACGTACGAAAAGCCTGTCAATCATTGCAGCGTATGCTGCATCGCTGTATTCCATTTCCAATATCGAAAAACTCAAAAAAGATTCTGGATAAGATTCATGAAAAATCCCGCCCCGTCCCTCAGCCGGAAAGCGAGGATGCCGGACAATATGGCCGGAAGATAATGTTTGACTATCAGCCCCATGATCTTGTTCGCCTTGGAGATTTCCTTGGCTATCCTGTTCACCGTCATCCCGTAGAGCTTCGCCAATTCCTTGTGGGACAGGCCTCCGAAACGGCTCGAGGTGTATATCTGGAAAGTCAGGTCCTTCATCCTGCCGCCGGCGATGCTGAATATCTCCCGGACATCGCTTTCCGCAATATGCCTCGTGACATTGTCGTCGGACAGGACGCTGACATCGATTTCGTACATGTTCCGGTACGTGTTCTGCTTGATTCCCTCCCTCTTTATCTCGTTCAGGCACTTGTGCTTTACGACCTGGAGAAGATAGCTTTTTATTTGGGCCGGGTGGTCCGGCAGCGTGTCCTTGTGCTCGAGCAGGTATGCGAAACTGTCGGAGACGATATCTTTTGCCTTTTCGCGATCGTTCAGATAGCAGTCGGCCAGGATGACATATCTCTCTTTCTCCTTGTATAAAGGTATGAGTACGTCCAATGTCAGACAGTTCTTCCGTTCCATGATACAAAAGTAAGAAACTGTTTTCAAAAAAAATCGAAATTTCCGGGAACATTTTTCCTCCCCGATTGCCTTATATTATGAAATCGGGAAAAAAGGACCGGAAATGGAAATAACGAAAGAATACATATTCAAATGTTTCAGGAACGAGCTTTCGGACGATGAAAAGGCGGCTCTGGATGCCTGGATAGGGGAGAGCGAAGCCAATGCAAGGATATACAGGGAAGCGCTGGTCGAGTTCGAATACATGGTCGTGAACGGAGACATCGGCGTGATAAGGGACAGGAGGCCGGACATGGCCGCAAAAAGGCCGGCTGTAATCAGAAAAGCGGTGAAGATAGCCGGAGGTGTAGCCGCGGCTGCGGCAATATTCTTATGCGCCATCCTCTGGTCCGATTTCAGGACAAAGAGGGAAATGTCAAGGAATCTGCTTAGTGCCACCGCCCGTCCGGGACAAATCATGACGATGACCCTCGGGGACGGGACGTCCGTACATCTGAACTCAGGCTCCACGATATACTATCCCGCGCTGTTCAAAGGCAGGGAAAGGGTGGTCGAAGTCGAAGGGGAGGCCTTTTTCGAAGTAAAGCATGACAGCAGCCGGCCATTCATAGTCAGGACATTTGCGAGCGACATAGAAGTGCTCGGCACCAAATTCAATGTCGATGCCGACAGGGAGAACGGGCGTTTCTCGGTCACTCTTGCGGAAGGCAGCGTGAAAGTCACCGCACATTCCGACCCGGGGACATCCGTCATCCTGAAACCCGACGAGAAAGCCTGTCTTGACGGCGGCCGTCTGACCCTGGCCGGCACAAGGGCAAAGGATGAAATACGCTGGAAGGACGGAATCATCGATATCGGGGGAATGTCGTTCGGCGAACTGATGGACAAGCTGGAGATGTCGTTCGGCGTGGATATCGTCATGACGTCCGATACAATGCCGGAGCTGAGGTTTACTGACGGGCGCCTGCGCATAAGCGACGGGATAGACTACGCATTGTCCGTGATTCAGAAAGGTGCGGACTTCACCTGGACGAAGGATTTCCGTACCGGAACGATTTATATAAGATAATTAACGTCAGTTCGACGAATTTATGTTGCTCAGGACTAAGGAATTCGTCGAACAGTCGTTAAGGATTTCTTCGAAATCCAATTATCTTAAACCTCAGTCGCTGTGGCGACAGCCCCTTTCCAAGGGGCGCCACCCCCTACCGCCCCCTCGCCGGGGGCCCGTCGCAGGACTTAGGTCCTGCTCCTCAGCGGAAGTCCGATGATTTTCATAAAATTAAAATTCATCGAACTCACGTTAATTAATTACGCCACATGAAACTAAAATTATGATGATATGACCTGATTTTACCGCACGACCGCAAGGCATCAGTAAAAAATCCTGCGGATCCGACACATCCGCAGGACCACCGGCAATAAGCTGATGCAAATAACACTGAACTTATTACCAATAATACCGCAAAAATATGAATAAAAAAGCAAAGTGCTCTGAAAAAGTGCGCGGTTTGCTCTGTTTTATCGCATTCTTCGCTTTATCTGTCAATATCTCAGCAAAGTCACAACAGGAAGATGTGCTGATAACGCTG
>CALUQC010000090.1 GCA_944322805.1 uncultured Bacteroidales bacterium
GCGAAAATTTCTGACGCCAGAAAGATTCCGGCGAATGACAATAACAACAGAGTCGAAAGTTTTTTCCAAGCCATGATGAATGAGTTCTAAAATTTCCGTACTGGCTGCCGCTCCCTCGAGCTCCCTCAAGCTCCCTCGACATTGCTCGGGATGACAATTATGACAAATTTAATGAAACTTTTTCTGCTTTGCCATTTTGTGTCCACATTTTGAAGCAGGGGTTGTCGAAAGCATCTTGCAGAAACAGTTTTGAAGTTTTTCGAAACTGTTTCTATTTTTGTGACCTGAAATATAGTATTATGGCAACAATCGAGAATATCATTTTCGACTTCGGTGGTGTCCTGGTGGACTGGAATCCGAGGTATCTGTACCGGGATTATTTCCGGAATGAAAGGGAGATGGAGTTTTTCCTGGAGAACGTATGTACGTGGGAGTGGAATTCCGAGCTGGACAGGGGCCGGACGTTCGATGAGGGCATAAGGCTGTTGCTGCCGCAATATCCGCAATATGCCGAAGCCATACGGCTGTACCGGGACGGATGGGAGAAAATGCTCGGAGGCGAAATCAAAAGCAGTGTGGAGCTGCTGAAAACGCTGAAAGGCGCCGGCTATGGTGTTTACGGGCTCACGAACTGGTCTGCCGAAACATTTCCGATTGCTTACGGGAAATATGATTTTTTCCGGCTTTTCGACGGTATCGTCGTGTCCGGAGAGGAAAAGGTCGCCAAACCGGATCCGAAAATATTCGAAATTCTCCTTGAGCGTTATCACCTGAAAGCGGAGAACTGCATTTTCATGGATGACAGCGCGGCGAATGTGGCAGCCGCAGAAGCCTTGGGCTTCAATGCAATACTGTTTGATAATGTGGATAATGTCAAATCCCGTATAGCTGCCCTGACGGGCAATGAATTATGAAAAAGACGATTTTTTCCATTATTTTTTGCCTTACGGCAATATCTGTGTCTGTCAGCGCGCAGAAAGCTGGCAATGTTGGAATCGTAGCCCATAGAGGCTACTGGAACTGTCCGGAAGCCGGATATGCCCGCAACTCCGTGGCTGCCCTGAAATGCGCCCAGGACGCCGGTTTCTGGGGCACCGAATTCGATGTCAATATGACAAAGGACGAGGTTCTGGTGGTTTTTCACGATGACACGGTTGCAGGTAAAAAGATAAAAGACCATGACTGGGCAGAATTCAAGGATATCCGCCTCGAAAATGGTGAAACCATACCGACACTCGACGACTATCTGGCGCAGGCCGTAAAACACCCGGAAACAGTCCTTGTATTCGAATTGAAGCCGGCTCCGGAACAGGAGTTCGAGAACAGGATGGTCGACCTGTCCGTCGAGAGACTGAAGGAATTCGGGATAGACACGCCCGACAGGGTGATATTCATTTCATTCAGCATAAATATCTGCGAGCGTTTTGCCCGTAAAATGCCAGGATTCACCGTGCAGTATCTCGACGATGATTTCAGTCCGGCAGAACTTGCAGGCAGGGGCATAAGCGGAGTGGACTATCATTATGGGGTTTTCGGCAAACATCCGGAATGGTACGACGAAGCCCGCAGGCTCGGCATGACGGTGAACTGCTGGACCGTGAATGACCCGAAAGACATGGAAGCCATGCTCGGGCTCGGGGTGGACTTGATCACGACCGACTGTCCGGACAAACTGAAGTCTAAAATAAATTTTGAAAAATTTCAAAACAACTTCTAAATTTGGAGATAATCAAAATTTACGCTATGCGACTGAAATATCTCCTTTTATTGCTTTTTATCCCGGCGTTCTTCCTGTGTGCGGCAAAGCCGGGACAGCTTTCCAAAATCACAGTCATGTCCTATAACATCAGGACCGGAGGGGCCCAGGACGGGACAAATTCCTGGCAGTTCCGTTATCCTGCGACTGCGTTGATGATTGAAGACCAGAAGCCGGATGTGTTCGGGGTACAGGAAGCGATGCCATATCAGCTTTTGTTTATCGATGAAAGCTGCCGGGACTACGACTATGTAGGAGTCGGACGCGAGGACGGACGGAAGAAAGGAGAACACGTGGCCGTTTTCTACAACAAGAAGACAATGTCCCTGTTGAAATGGGGAACTTTCTGGCTGTCGGAGACCCCTGACGAACCGACAAAAGGCTGGGATGCGGCATGCAAACGTTCCACGACCTGGGCTTTGATGAAAAGCAAGGATTCCGGCAGGAAATTCTATTTCATAAACACCCATCTCGATCACAAGGGAAAGACGGCCCGGGCCGAAGGGCTTGCACTGATACTTGCAAAAATGTCCGAAATCAACAAGGACGGACTGCCTGTAGTCCTCGTGGGTGATTTCAATGCCGAAGTTACCGATCCCGCCATCGCCGTTCTCGACGGCACCATGAAAAACGCCCGGAAAATCGCGGCCGATACCGATTCTGCCGGAACTTTCAACGGCTGGGGAAAATCCTCATCGATCATAGACCATATTTTCTATTCCGGTTTCAGCTCATGCACCGAATACGAAACAGTGACCAAGCCGTACGCCGAACGCAAATTCATTTCCGACCACTACCCGGTCAAGGCGGTGTTGGTTTTTTGAAAAACCGCTAATCCCCCGCCCGGGCTATTTCCGGATTACGGAATACTTGATGTTCAGGTCTTCCAGGTCGTTGATGAACGGGTCGCTGACGGCGACCCGGAATTTGCGGGACAGGAATTCGATCTTGTATTTGGTCTGCGGGTCGTAAAGGTACATCGAAAGCGGAGTGGCTCCCGAGTTGTTTTTCACGACCGAGACGAGCTTTTTCCTGAAATCGTTGCTCAGCATCGGCGTGCTGATGTTGATGACGAAACCTTTGATAAGGCTGCCGGAGATATTGCCTAAAAGTGATATCTTCTTGATTTTCAGGACAAATGGAGGGTTGCCTTTCAATTTTCTGTCTTCCGGTTTCACGAAATATTTTTCTTCGATGACGCCTTCGATGTAGACAGGTGAGAACATTTGCAGATACGGCATGAACGTCTCGTGGTCGCGGCCGAAAAGGGCGAATTCATAGCTGCCCGAAAAGTCCTCGATGACGGTTTTCGACCATGGGGAGCCGCTCTTGCTCGTGAGCACCTGGACATTGGTGATATACCCTGCCAGGAAGACTTTGGCAGAGGCTTTTTCCTTGTCGCATTTCGTTATGAGATCAGGGATTTCCGAGAGGGTGCAGTTGGTGAACGTCTTGATTTCAAACGAATATTTGTCCAAAGGGTGGGCTGACAGATACATGCCTACCAGCTCCTTTTCCTTTTTCAGTACTTCCATGGTCTCGTCTTCCTGCTCGGACGGGTTGTATTCCGGCATTTCCGGACGGTGAGGCTTGCTTTCTTCCATGCCGCTGAACAACGAGCCTGCGGCGTTCATCTGATCCCTGTTGTAAAGGTCAGCATATTTCAGCAGGGCGTCCGCGAACGACTCCCCGGAACGGGTTGTCTGGGAATATTGCTTGCGCGGATATCCGAAACTGTCGAAAGCACCCGAATACAGCAGCGAATCGAAAGCCTTCCTGTTCACCATTCCGGCCATCCGTTCCATGAAATCCCAGATGTCGGTGAAAGCTCCGTTTTTTTCCCTTTCATCGAGAAGTGCCTTGACTATGTTGTCTCCGAAGCCTTTGACGCCGCCGAGACCGAAACGTATGTTGCCGTCTGCATTGACCGTGAAACGGGCATCGCTCTCATTTATATCCGGATTCAGGACTTTTATCCTCGACCGTTTGCAGTCGTCCATTATCTTCCGGATTTCATCCATGTTGGACAGGTTCTTGCTGAGGTTGGCCGCCTGGAATGCTGCCGGATAGTGCGCTTTCAGGTAGCCGGTCTGGTAGCTGACCCAGGCGTAGCAGGTCGCATGGGACTTGTTGAACGCGTATTGGGCGAATTTTCGCCAGTCTTTCCAGATTTTGTTGAGCACTTTTTCCGGATGGCCGTTGGCCTTGCCGCCTTCAATGAATTTGTCATGCAGGGATTCGAGGACATCTAACTGTTTCTTTCCCATCGCCTTGCGCAGCTTGTCCGCCTGGCCTTTCGTGAAGCCGGCCAGTTTCTGCGACAGAAGCATGACCTGCTCCTGGTACACGGTCACACCGTATGTATCCTGCAGGAATTCTTCCATTTCCGGAAGGTCATACTCTATTTTCTCCCGGCCCTGCTTTCTCGCCACGAACGACGGGATATAGTCCATTGGACCCGGCCTGTACAGCGCATTCATCGCTATAAGGTCTTCAAAACGCGTAGGCTGGAGTTTCTGCAGCCATTCCTTCATACCGTCGGATTCGAACTGGAACACGCTCTTGGTATCCCCGCGTCCGTACAGTCTGTATGTCTCCTCGTCGTCTATCGGAATGCTTTCTATGTCGATTTCGATTCCGTGCGTCTTCTTTATGGTTTCGATGCATTCCTTGATGATGGACAGGGTCTTGAGTCCGAGAAAGTCCATTTTCAGCATCCCGACTTCCTCGATGAAACTGCCTTCGTACTGGGATACCCACACGTCGAGTCCGGTGGCCTTGTCTGCCGCGACGGAAATCGGAATATAGTCCGTAAGGTCTCCGCGGCCGATGATCATTGCACATGCGTGCACTCCCGTCTGCCTGATGCTTCCTTCCAGCCTCAGGGCATAGTCCAGCACCTCTTTCGTGAGTTCCGAGCCGTTTTCGTACTCGTTTTTCAGCTCGTCTATGAACTTGATGCAGTTTTTCAGGGTCACCTTGTAGTCCTTGTCCACAGGGCCTTTCTTGAATTTTTTCCTGACTGTGAGCATCTGTCCCTCATGGTCCGGATCGGGCACTTCCACGTCTTTTTCGACTATCTTGAAGCCCTGTTCCAGCTCCTCGTCGTCTTCGTATGGAAGTTCCTTGATTTCAGCTACCCTTATCGGCTTGTCCGGCACCATTTTGGTCAGCCTGTTGGACTCGTCTATGCTCATGTGGCTGATTCTTGCGACATCCTTGATGGCCATTTTCGCAGCCATTGTTCCGAACGTGATCACATGCGAGACATGATCTTTCCCGTACGTGTCTTCCACATATTTGAACACGCGGTATCTTCCGTCGTCGTCAAAGTCTATGTCGATATCCGGCATTGAGATACGGTCGGGGTTGAGGAAACGCTCGAACAGGAGCTGGTATCTGATAGGGTCTATGTTGGTGATGCCGAGGCAATATGCGACCGCCGAGCCGGCTGCCGAGCCACGGCCCGGACCGACTGAAATACCCTGGCGCCGTGCTGCCGCAATGAAGTCCTGGACGATGAGGAAGTAGTCCGGAAATCCCATCCTGCTGATGGTCTTCAATTCGAAATCAATGCGCTCTGCCTGTTCCGGATTCAACGTCCCGTAGCGCCGTTCCGCTCCCTTGTAGCAGAGTTCGCATAGATATGCCACCGAATAGGTAAAGGCTTCGCCTCTGTCGTTCCCGTCCTTGTCGCAGCGGCCGGCATCTATCACATCCTTGTATTTGGCGAGGTATTTTTCCTTTTCCGCGAGGAAGGAATCTTCTATCTTGAACACCGGAAGCACGTGTCCGCGGTCGATAGTGTAGCTTTCGATCTTGTCGAAAACCTCCATTGTATTGGACAGAACCTCCGGATGGTCCGGGAACAGTTCCGCCATTTCTTCTTCGCTTTTCAGATATTCCTGCTGGGTGTAGCGCAGCCTTTTCGGATCGTCGATGTCCGCATTGGTCGTCAGACAGATAAGCCTGTCGTGTACCGGTCCGTCTTCCTTGTTTACGAAGTGCACGTCATTGGTAGCCACGACTTTCACTCCTGTCTTCTCTGCCAGTTCGAATATGCCTGCATTGGCAGCGGACTGCTTGTCGTACACTTCAAGGGACAGTCCCGGGACTTCGGTCCTGTGCAGCTGCACTTCCAGATAATAGTCTTCTCCGAACACTTTCCTATGCCATTCTATTGCTTTTTCCGCACCGTCCATGTCGCCGGCTATGATGGCTTTCGGCACTTCTCCGGCTATACATGCCGAGCAGCACACAAGGTCGCCGGCATATTTCTCCACCACCTCGTGCGATACTCTCGGCTTGTCGTAGTATTTCCCTTCTATGTGTCCCGTGGAGACGATTTTCATCAGATTCTTGTAGCCGTTGTAGTTCTTTGCCAGGAGAATCAGGTGATAATACTCCCTGTGATCCTTGTCCTTTATCGTGTGGTCGTATTTGGACACATAGATTTCGCATCCGATGATCGGTTTGATATCCGGATATTTCTTGGCTACCTTGAAGAATTCCTTCACCCCGTACATGTTCCCGTGGTCCGTGATGGCTATTCCGGGCATTCCGAGTTCCTTGGCCCGTTTGAAAAGGTTGTCTATAGCCGAAAGGCCGTCGAGAATCGAGTATTGGGTATGTACGTGAAGGTGGACGAAAGACATGTTTTTTAAAGTTTAGGGATGCCGTCCGCGAAACGCCGGACGGACAATGGTGGACAAAGGTACGAAAAATATCCTTGTTTTCCCTGTTTGACAGAGTCGAATTTTCATGCAGGTCCGGAGCTCCATTTACGAAAAAATGGGGTTTGACCATATGATCAACCCCATTTCAGCGTTAGTCGGGAAATTCGTCTATTTCCTTCCCGCCAGCTTCTTTTCGGCCTTCCTCTGCACTGCCATCGTCACATCGTACATGATAGGTGTGGCGATGAAGATGGAAGCGTATGTACCGACTGCGATACCGACGCACAGGGCTACGGCCATTCCGCGGATCACCTCGCCGCCGAAGATGGCGATGGCTATCATCACTATCAAGGTCGTGAGACTGGTGTTCATGGTACGTGACAAGGTGCTGTTCAGAGCCTGGTTGGCGTTCACGTCGAACGGCATCTTAGGATGAAGCGTCTTGTATTCGCGGATACGGTCGAAAATCACCACGGTATCGTTGATTGCGTAACCGATGATGGTCAGCACTGCTGCGATGAATGTCTGGTCCACATCGAGACTGAACGGCAGGATCCCGGAGAATATCGAGAAGAAGCCGACCACGATGATGGCCGTGTGTGCAAGTCCTACCACGCCGCCGAGTCCCCATGTCCATTTCTTGAAACGGATTGCGATATAGATGAATATCACGAGCAGGGCAATGATTACGGCAATGATTGCATCCCTCTTCATGTCGTCCGCAATGGAAGCATCCACTTTGTCCGAACTGATGATACCGTTAGGGTTTACTGCAGTCGAAGTGAACAGGTCGAGATTCATTTCCCCGGCATAGAACCCTTTCACCGCATTGAAGAGTTTTTCCTCTACGGCAGCATCCGCCTCGGAAGACTTGTCTTCGATAAGGTACTGGGTAGTGATCTTCATCTGGCTTTCTCCACCGAACTGCTTGGCTTCTACACCGCCGTTGAATTCCTTCACGAGTGATGCCCTCACCTCTTCAACGGATACCGGCTGGTCGAATCTCACCACGAACGTACGTCCGCCCGCGAAATCGACACCGTAGGTAAAGCCCTTCGTAAACATCGATACGATGCAGATGATGATTACTATGGACGATATGACATATGTGTATTTCCTCTTGCTGAGGAAGTTGATGGTCGTGTTCTGCAGGAAGTTTCTCGTAAACTTGTTGTCGAACGTGATCTTCTTGCCCTTTGCAAGCCTGTCGTCGAAGATAATCCTCGAAATGAAGATGGACGTGAATACGGAAGTGATGATACCGATGATCAGCGTCGTGGCGAATCCCTGCACGGGACCGGAGCCGAAGATGAAGAGCACGATACCGGTCAGGATAGTCGTGATCTGGCCGTCGATAATGGCGGAATAAGCGTTCGAGTAGCCGTCGGCAATAGCTTTGCTGAGACCCTTGCCGGAGCGCAGTTCCTCTTTGATACGTTCATATATGATCACGTTGGCATCCACGGCCATACCGAGTGTCAGCACGAGACCTGCAATACCAGGGAGTGTCAGCACGGCAGAGAAGGATACCAGGGTGCCGAACAGCAGGAGGACGTTGCAGAGCAATGCAGCATCCGCTACGAGACCGGCTCCGTGATAGAACACTACCATATAGCAGAGCACCAGGAGGAATGCGATGATGAATGAAATGAAACCGGCATTTATGGATTCTGCACCGAGCGACGGACCTACCACCTGTTCCTGTACGATTTTGGCCGGAGCAGGCAGCGTACCTGATTTCAGGACGTTCACGAGGTCTTCAGCCTCTTCGAGCGTGAAGTTTCCGGAAATCTGCGAGTTTCCGCCGGTGATTTCGGTGTTGACTACAGGATGGGAGTAGACCATATTGTCGAGGACAATGGCTATCTGCCTGTTGATATTGTCCTTTGTAAGTCTTGCCCATACCTTGGCAGCCTCGGCGCTCATGGACATGGAGACTTCAGGGCTCGCGCCGTTGTACTGTACGCGGGCATCGGTGATGAATTTCTGGTCCCTTTCTCCGCGGAGGGCCGCTTCGCCGTTGATGGAGGCCTTGATGGCCACGAGTTCATACTGGTTGTTGTCAAACGGCTTTACGGACCACATCGGAATCAGGTCGTCCGGGAACAGTGCCTTGACTTCCGGCATGTTCAGTATCCTGTTGACACGTGCCGTGTCGCTGAAGTGGGCATAACCCATCGTAGCGCCGTTCATCACGCTTCCGCTCTGGTCTACCGGAGGCATCAGCACTGCGAAAAGAGGATTCTCCTTCTCGTAGTTTGCAAAATCGGCCGATTCTGCCGACTGCGCCTCGATTTCTTCTGCAAGAATGTCCCTGGCCGTGTCTGCCGGAGCAACAACTTCCGCCGGAGCTTCGGTGTCCTCAACGGCATTTTCCTTGTTGAGTTCTGCGACAAGGCTGTTCGCCTCCGTCATATACTGGAATATCTCGGAAGTCTCGTATGTAGTCCAGAATTCGAGAGATGCCGTACCCTGGAGGAGTTTGCGGACACGTTCAGGCTCTTTCACGCCAGGCAGTTCCACGAGGATACGTCCGGTGTTGCCGACTTTCTGGATGTTCGGCTGGGTCACTCCGAAGCGGTCCACCCTGTTGCGGAGCACCTCGAAAGAGTTCGCTATGGCGCTCTCGGCCTCCTGGCGGATCAGAGAAATGATTTCCGCATCGGTAGACTCCAATTTCTTGTTTTCTGTCTTGTTTTTCCTGTCCAGTCCGATGAATATGTTCGAAAGGCGCTGTCCGTTTGCGCACTCGCTCCACGCTTCCTCGAACAGGGTTATGAAATCGGTGCCCGAAGTCTTGCTGCGCTCCATGGCCAAATTCAGGGCCTGCTGGTATTCAGGAGACATGTTGTTTTCGGCAAGGGCCTGCACCACATCCTCCAGTTGGACCTGGAGCATGACGTTCATACCCCCCTTGAGGTCGAGACCGAGGTTGATTTCCTTTTCCCTCACATCATCGAACGTGTATCCGAAATATACTTTCTGGGATGAGATGGAGTCCAAATACCATTTGTTCCGATCTTCCCTGATGGAGTCGAGCACGTAGGCCTTGTCCACATCGGGGATTCTTTCGTAGGCGGGACTTGCCTTGAAATTTTCCACTGCATTGTCGGCATATTTTACGGCCTTGTTTTCGCAGACTTTCGTCACTACGGTAAACATCAGCTGCCAAATGCAGGCAAGAGCAAGAAGTATTGCCACGAATCTGATAGCACCTTTACTTTGCATAAT
>CALUQC010000091.1 GCA_944322805.1 uncultured Bacteroidales bacterium
ATGCTGAGTGCTCTCAGACGCGAGATAAAAACGCTCGAGTCGGTCGAAAGTCTTCCTCAGTTGAAGTCGAAGGCTGCAAGAATCATCAGGCAGATAGATGCGAACATGAATGACGAGTCGGACTGGAAAGTTTCCGAAGACTATTTTAATATTATTTATGACGGTCTTTTGGACAGGCTGAAAGAAAAATATCCCGCCCTTTCGAAAACCGACATGAAAATCTGCGTCTATATCAAGCTGAATCTGTCCACCAAGGAGATAGCCGACCTTATGAATATATCTCCGAGAAGCGTGGAAATGGCGCGTTACCGCCTCAGGAAAAAGCTCGGGCTCGGTCCGAACGGGGATATTTCGTCCGTACTGCGGTGACGGGAAATATGAGACGATTGAAAAAGGTAATCTAACGTGAGTTCGATGAATTTTAATTATTGAAAATCATCGAACTACCGCTGAGGAGCAGGCCGTAAGTCCTGCGACGGGCCCTCGGCGAGGTCGGGAGCGTTTCATGAGAATGTCCGGTGGACATTCGAAAGCGAGCAGAGTGGGGAGGCGCCCCTTGAAAAGTCGCGAACGTTTTATGAGAATGTCCGGTGGACATTCGAAAGTGAGCAGGGGCGCCACAGCGACTAGGGTTTAAGAAAATTGGATTTCGCAGAAATCCTTAACGACTGTTCGACGAATTCCTTGGTCCTGAGCAACATAAATTCGTCGAACTGACGGTAATCTACGTTACGCTTGATTCGAAAATCTTCATGTACGGCCGCAAAAAAATCGGGTGCGGGTGCAACATTCCGGAACGCCATGGCATCTATTGCACAGGTTTAGGTTTTAGTACACGTTTAGGCACCGGTTTCCGCAATGGCGGGGCCGGTGTCTTTTTTCGCATATCCTGTGCCGGAGAACGCTATCCGTCAATGTCTTCATTCAGAGCCTCCCACAGGGAATCCATCTGACGGCGTTCCTTTTTGGTAGGGCGTCCGCTTCCGCGGTCTCTTTTCAGGAAGAAAGTCTCGACAGGGGCTTTCAGTTTGTCAAGCTCCTCCTGCGGAGTGAGGTTTTCCGCGTATTTCGGCACTAACTGTGCGCCCTGCCGTTTGTCTATGAGTTCCAGAACCCTGTAGGTATATGTCACGGCCCCTTTGCGGACGGTGATAGTGTCTCCGGGACTGACATTGCGGGACGGCTTGATGTCCGCGCCGTTGAGCCGGACCTTCCCGCCCTTGCATGCGTCCGTGGCATCACTGCGGGTCTTGAATACCCGGATGGACCACAGGTATTTGTCTATCCTTACTTCCATAATTAATTATACCTTTTCTCGTGCCCCTTGGGATTCCGGAGCGTACGCGACATGAAATCCGCGGGTGTCGCGCCCTTGTCGGCGGACGGCTCGGAGACTTCATCCTCAAGTCCTTCGTAGTCTTCGCCTTCGAGGAACGGCTCGGTGTCCGGATTTATGTACTCGTCGGTATCGTCGCGTTTTCCCGCCATCGCTTCCAAAAGAACGGTATCGCGGTCGACAGGCACGACGAAAAAGTCCTGTACCTCGGCCGGCACAAGCACCGCTTCCCCCTTTTTCAGCATGACGCTTTCCATGCCGTGATTCCCTGACGCGTCCGTGACGGGAGTCTGTATGGAAGCCTCGCCGCCGATACATATGTATATTATGAAACTGTCGAACTGTTCGGTGGTCAGATGAAGCGGATCGGCCAGTCTGATTCTCGTTACGGTAAATTCAGGGCATTCCGCTAATTTTTCCGCTATCTGCGGACTATCATTGCCCGGAAGGTCACCGTCTTTCCGCGACGCCGCGCTGCCATTGCCCGAAAGGGCACCATCGTATTTCCCGTAGTTTATGAAATCCATGGCTTCGGCCAAATGCGTCATTGCGAGCTCCTTGCTGTCTTCATCCGCGTCTGAAAGCCTGAACGGCAGATTAGAGGACTCCTTTATCACGGCTATCAGCATGCTACCGGATGCGGAATGTACCGTACCGGGCTCGATTTCAAGGAAATCCCCCTTCGCTGGCTTCAGTTCTGCCATCGTTTCACGAATCGTCCCGTCCGAACATTTTTCGAACACTTCGGATGCGGACATTTCCCTGCCGAATCCTACCTGGACGGCTGCATCGGCATCGGCACGGACAAAATACCACAGTTCTTTCCCGCCGAGCGCATCATAGCGCTGTTCCGCCACAGTATCGTCCGGATGAACGAAAACCGGCGTGCTGCCCTTGACTTCCACGAATTTCACAAGCAGCGGAAACTGTCTTCCGTAGTATGAGTAAACGCTTTCTCCCACAATCCTTTCCATGTACGTCTCCATGATGTCTCCCATGGAATTGCCTTCAAGCCATCCTTCCGACACAGTCGAATCCTCAATGCCGAGGTCGGCGATGCAAACATTTTCCGTCCCCCAGCTGTTTTCGACAGTTATCGTTTGAAATTTAAGCGGATACAGTTTTTTTACTTTTTCCATTGATGCCGAATTTTCCTGCAAACATACGCAAAAGCGGGGCGCAGAGCAAATGTTTCACGGAAAATGCGACGGCTTCTGACATTTATTCATACGCCCGGTGACAATTTGTCAGTTTTTTCTGCTGGCATTCCTTTTGTCCTAAGAGCCGCCGTCGACGCTTCGGGCGCCGGATGATTCACGAAAATTTATAAAATTATATTTATTATGATCAAACCATTGGCAGACAGAGTATTGGTAGAGCCTAAAGAGGCCGAGACCAAGACGGCGGCAGGATTGTACATTCCTGACACGGCAAAAGAGAAACCTCAGCAGGGAACAGTATTGGCGGCAGGTCCGGGGAAGAAGGATGAGCCTATGGAAGTAAAGGAAGGTGATGTGGTCCTTTACGGGAAATATGCCGGTACGGAGGTAACGGTGGACGGAAAGACTTACCTCATCATGAAACAGTCCGATATTTTGGCAACACTTTAATTATTGACAGGAGATCAGAATTATGGCAAAAGATATAAAATTCAATGTAGAGGCTCGCGCCCAGATGAAAGAGGGCGCTGACGCTCTTGCGAACGCAGTGAAGGTAACGCTTGGTCCTAAAGGACGCAATGTGGTGATAGATAAGAAATTCGGTGCCCCTCAGGTAACCAAGGACGGTGTGACTGTCGCCAAGGAAATCGAACTTGAGGACAGGTTTGCGAACATGGGTGCCCAGATGGTCAAGGAAGTCGCTTCCAAGACAAACGATCAGGCCGGAGACGGTACTACGACAGCTACTGTTCTGGCGCAGGCCATAATCAACGTCGGCTTGAAGAACGTTACTGCCGGGGCTAATCCGATGGACCTGAAAAGGGGTATTGACAAGGCTGTGGCAAAGGTTGTAGAAAGTCTTAAGGCGCAGAGCCAGGAAGTCGGCGACGACTATTCCAAGATAGAGCAGGTAGGTACGATTTCGGCCAACAACGACAGTTATATCGGCAAACTGATAGCTGACGCAATGTCGAAAGTGAAGAAAGACGGCGTTATCACCGTGGAAGAGGCAAAAGGTACTGACACCGAGGTCAAGGTAGTGGAAGGCATGCAGTTCGACAGGGGATATATTTCACCTTACTTCATGACCAACAGCGACAAGATGGAAGCTGTCCTTGAGGAGCCGCTCGTGCTTATCACGGACAAGAAGATTTCCACCATGAAGGATCTGCTTCCTATTCTCGAGCCTATCGCACGTGAGGGAAAATCTCTGCTGATTATCGCAGAGGATGTGGATGGCGAGGCTCTTACTACGTTGGTAGTAAACAGACTGCGTGGTACGTTGAAGATTGCAGCCGTCAAAGCTCCTGGCTTCGGAGACCGCAGAAAGGAGATGCTTCAGGATATCGCAACGCTTACCGGCGCTGTCGTAGTTTCGGAAGAAAGAGGCTTTACTCTTGAGAATACTACTCCTGACATGCTCGGAAAAGCTGAGAAAGTGGTTATTTCCAAGGAGAATACCACAATCGTCAACGGCGGCGGAGACAAGGAGGCCATCAAGGAGAGGGCTGAACTGATCAGGAAACAGATCGCTACCACTACTTCCGATTATGACAGGGAGAAACTTCAGGAGCGTCTCGGAAAGCTCGCCGGCGGTGTTGCAGTCCTTTATGTAGGTGCAGCTACGGAGGTCGAGATGAAAGAGAAGAAAGACAGGGTAGAAGATGCCTTGAGTGCTACCCGTGCCGCAGTGGAGGAAGGTATCGTACCGGGCGGCGGTGTAGCCTACATCCGTGCGGCCGAGGTATTGAAAGATATGAAGGGTGACAATGAGGACGAGACTACGGGTATCCATATCGTGGCCCGTGCCATCGAGGAGCCTCTCCGTCAGATTGCCGAGAACGCAGGTGTCGAGGGCAGCGTTATCATCCAGAAAATCCGCGAGGGCAAAGGCGATTTCGGATACAATGCCCGCACCGAGGAGTATGTGAACATGTTCGAGGCCGGCGTTATCGACCCTACCAAGGTTTCACGTATCGCCCTTGAGAATGCGGCTTCAGTGGCAGGCATGTTCCTGACTACCGAGTGCGCCATCACCGATATTCCAGAAAAGGAGCAGGCTCCTGCAATGCCTGCCGGCGGAATGGGCGGAATGATGTAATGTATTGAATGTCAGATATTGTGGCGGTGACTGAAAAGGCGACTTTCCGGTCACCGTTTTTTTTGCCTCATTTGTCATTCCGAGCGAAGTCGAGGAATCTATCCCGGGCTATTTTTACGAAGAAAGACAAAAAAACACAAGAAAAGGTGAAAAAGATGAAAAAAGATTTGGAATTAAATAAAAAGTGCGTATCTTTGCAGCCCGTTTCGGAAAAAGATAAAGATGAAGAAACGGAAGTTGATTGACAATAATGAATGAAAGACAAGTACAAGCAATAAGAGAGCGTTAAATTCCTTTTAACTAGGGAACAGACAGGATATCTTCTAAGAGAAATAGAATATACAAAGAAGAGTTTGATCCTGGCTCAGGATGAACGCTAGCGGCAGGCTTAACACATGCAAGTCGAGGGGCAGCATTGTGAGTAGCAATACTAACAGATGGCGACCGGCGGAAGGGTGCGTAACGCGTGAGCAACTTGCCTCATACAGGGGGATAACCTCGGGAAACGGAGACTAATACCCCATATTTATATTTCGGGCATCTGAGGTATAAGAAAGGAGTGATCCGGTATGAGATAGGCTCGCGAGACATTAGCAGGATGGTGGGGTAACGGCTCACCAAAGCGACGATGTCTAGGGGAACTGAGAGGTTTGACCCCCACACTGGAACTGAGACACGGTCCAGACTCCTACGGGAGGCAGCAGTGAGGAATATTGGACAATGGGCGGAAGCCTGATCCAGCCATGCCGCGTGATGGAATAAGGTCCTATGGACTGTCAACATCTTTTGCTGGGGAGCAATAAGGTCCACGAGATGGACAGATGAGAGTACCCAGCGAATAAGCATCGGCTAACTCCGTGCCAGCAGCCGCGGTAATACGGGGGATGCGAGCGTTATCCGGATTTATTGGGTTTAAAGGGTGCGTAGGCGGCAGATCAAGTCAGCGGTGAAATCCCCGGGCTTAACCTGGGAGTTGCCGTAGAAACTGGTCAGCTAGGATACGGATGCCGTGGGAGGAATGTGTGGTGTAGCGGTGAAATGCATAGATATCACACAGAACACCGATTGCGAAGGCATCTCACGAAACCGGGATCGACGCTGAGGCACGAAAGTGTGGGGATCGAACAGGATTAGATACCCTGGTAGTCCACACTGTAAACGATGATGACTAGCCGTCGGGCAGCAATGCCCGGTGGCCAAGGGAAACCGATAAGTCATCCACCTGGGGAGTACGGCCGCAAGGCTGAAACTCAAAGGAATTGACGGGGGCCCGCACAAGCGGAGGAACATGTGGTTTAATTCGATGATACGCGAGGAACCTTACCCGGGCTCGAACGG
>CALUQC010000092.1 GCA_944322805.1 uncultured Bacteroidales bacterium
GGTATTTTTGCGGATAATCATAAAACTGTTTTGAAAAATACCAAAACAGTTCCTAATTTTGCCCGTTGTTATCGATACCGCCGGCCGTGATATTCAGTCATTCCGGCGCTGCCGATGCTAATCAGGACGTCAAATGTTGTATTTGGGGATAGACATAGGCTCTACGACGATGAAGGCGGCGGTCGTGGACGAGGAAGGAAACATACTGTGTACGGACTACAGGAGGCATAATACGGATATTGCCGCGACGGCGGCAGGCATACTCTCGGATATCGGGAAGAAAATCGGCGATTCCGGACTTTCCGTAGCCATGACAGGCTCGGTAGGAATGGGCTATGCCGAAAGTTTCGGAAAGAGTTTCGTACAGGAAGTCATCTGCGCTTCGGAAGTCATCAGGGAGAAATATCCGGAAGTCAGGACTCTGATAGACATAGGGGGAGAGGACAGCAAGATGATATTTTTCGAGGAGGGAAGGGTCCCGGACATAAGGATGAACGGGAACTGTGCGGGAGGTACCGGAGCGTTCATAGACCAGACGGCCTCGCTGATAGGCGCCTCCCCTTCGGAAATGGACTCTCTTGCACGGCAGGCCTCCGGCGTGCATCCCATAGCGTCGCGATGCGGCGTTTTCGCAAAGACCGACATACAGAATCTCCTGAGCAGGAATGTAAGCAGGTCCGACATAGCCGCTTCGGTCCTCGATTCGGTGTCGCGCCAGGTAGTCACATCCTTGGCCAGAGGCACTGACATAAAGCCGAAAATCTTTCTTTGCGGCGGGCCTTTCGCATTTATACCGGAACTCAGGAAATACATGATGCGGACACTGGAACTTCCGGAAGACGAGTGCATCGTCCCGGAAAACGCCCAGTTCATACCCGCCATTGGTGCCGCCCTGTGCGCCAGAAAACAGAATGCCGCCCCGATGCTCCTGTCGGATTTCAAACGTCAGTTCGAAACATACAGGCCGGATGCCGCCGTGGCTGCAGGCAGGCTGGAGCCGCTCTTCCGCTCTAAGGAGGAATATGACGGCTGGCTCGCGTCCGGGACCCTTTACAGGACTCCTCACGCGGCGATGGACACTTCTGCCCCCGGCGACTACTGGCTCGGAGTGGATTCGGGAAGCACCACGACCAAGATAGTGCTGCTCGACAGGAACGGAGCCATAGTGCATTCGGACTATCTGAAAAATAGCGGAGACAGTTTCGGAACATTCATCGGCAGCATGAGGAACTTCATCTCGTCCCTGCCGCATCCCGAAAATGTCCGGATAGTATCGTCATGCGTTACCGGATACGGGGAAAACATGCTCCGGGGCACTACCGGCATCGGATACGGCATAGTGGAGACCATGGCCCACTTTACCGCTGCACGGCAGGTCTCACCGGATGTCTCGTTCGTCCTGGATATCGGCGGACAGGATATGAAAGCCATATTCTGCGAGAACGGCACGATAAGGCGGATGGAGCTGAACGAGGCCTGCTCGTCGGGCTGCGGCTCTTTTCTCGAAAGTTTTGCGGACAGCCTCGGCTATGACATCGGGACGTTCGCCGAAATGGCCTGCTTCGCGAAAAATCCTTGCGACCTCGGCTCCCGCTGCACCGTATTCATGAATTCCCGTGTGAAACAGGCCATGCGTGAGGGCGCGTCTCCCGATGACATAGCCGCGGGATTCAGCTACTCCGTAGTCAAGAACTGCCTTTTCAAGGTGCTGAAACTCAGCAATACCGGTGAACTCGGCAAAAACATTGTCGTCCAGGGCGGAACATTCAGGAATCATTCGATAGTCAGGGCGCTGGAGAAAAGTCTCGGCTGCCGGGTGTCGTTTTCGGACATCCCCGAACTGATGGGAGCCTATGGATGCGCCCTGTATGCGATGGGGAAATCGCCGGAAGTCTCCGACAAGTCGTTCATGCTCGGGGATTTTATCAGGGAGAGCGAATATACGTCGTCCACCGTCATCTGTCCGGGCTGCAACAACCGCTGCAAGGTCCTTGAGATGACATTCCGCAGCGGAAAGAAATATTATTCGGGCAACAACTGCGAAAAGGTTTTCAGCAACGCCACCGAAAAAGCCGCGCGAAAGGGCGTGAACATGTTTGCCGAAAAGTACAGGATGCTGTTCGACCGTAAGTTTACGGCTGGGGATGATGCCCTTGCGGGCAATGATGAAGTCCATATTGCCCGGCCGCGGCCGGGCAACGGAAACAGCCCTTCCGTGCGTCTGCGCATAGGCATCCCCCGCGGTCTCGGCATGTATGAGGACTATCCTTTCTGGCACACCCTCCTGACTTCCTGCGGCATGGAGCCGGTACTTTCTTCTCCGTCGAGCAACAGGCTGTATGACAAGGGAATACGGTTTACCATGTCCGACAATATCTGCTTTCCGGCCAAACTCATGCACGGGCATATCCTCGACCTCGTCGGGAAAAAGGTGGACAGGATACTATACCCTTACGTGGTGTTCGAGAGGAAGGACGATCCGCAGGCGCGCAACAGCTATAACTGTCCGGTCGTGTCAGGCTACTCCGACGTGTTGAAAAGTTCGATGGAGGCTGCCATAGGGCGTGAAATCCCGTTCGATGCGCCCGTACTGTCGTTTGCCGACAGGGAACTGATGTATGCCTCCTGCATGGAATATCTCGGCTCCATGGGCGTGGACAGGACCACGGCCCGGGCTGCCGTGGACAGGGCGGACAAGGTGCAGTCGGAGTTCCGCAAGGCGTTGACCCTCAGGGCTTCGGATATCCTCCGGAAAGCTGGGGAGGAAAACCGGATGGTGATTCTCCTGGCATGCAGGCCGTATCACATCGACCCGCTGATAGAGCACCGGATATCGGAGGCCATAGCCGACATGGGGATAGATGTCATTACCGAGAACGTGGCTTCGAAAGCCGGCAGCGATGTGTTCGGAAACATCAACGCAGTCAGCCAGTGGGCCTGGCCTAACCGCATTTTCAAGTCTGCATGGTTCGTGGGCAGATATCCTTACCCACGGCTGCATTTCGTGGAGCTGACATCTTTCGGCTGCGGGCCGGATGCCTTCATACTTGATGAAGTGGGCTCCATACTGCGCCGGCACGGAAAGAATCTTACCGTATTGAAAATAGACGATGTGAACAATATCGGCTCCCTGAAACTGAGAATCCGGTCATTGGTGGAAAGCGCGCAGTTTGCGGAGGCCTCGCATTTCCCGGAGACCCCGCATTTCCCGGACACGGGGAAGCCTTTCGTATGCTCTCTGCCGCAAAAACCGTTGACCACCAAGCCTTTCGGCGTGGAAGACCGGCATCGTACCATCATCGTCCCTTATTTTGCCGAAGGCTACTCCGAATTTATCGCCCCTGTTCTCGAACTTATGGGCTACAAGGCCATGGTATTGCCTCCGGGGACACAGGCCGACGTGGATACGGGGCTGAAATTCGCGAACAACGACATCTGTTATCCGGCTACCATCGTGGTCGGGTCCGTCATAAATTTTCTCAGAAGCGGACGGCTTCCGCATGAGGAGATGGCTGTCGTGATGTATCAGACGGGCGGACAGTGCAGGGCGACCAACTATTTCGCCCTGATACAGAATGCCATGGTGGCGGAGGGCTTCGAGGATGTGCCCGTGATTTCCGTGTCCAAGAGCCAGGATCTGCTGAAAAATCAGCCGGGATTCAGTATAGACTGGAAAAAATATGCGAAAATCGTGGTTCACGTCGTGCTTTTTGCGGACTGCCTTTCCAAGATGTACCATTCGGCGGTCGTCCGGGAAAAGACTCCGGGCGCAGCGGCCGGACTGAGGGAAAAGTACACCGGGCTTGCCGGGCGGCTGATCCAGGCAAACGACAGCAGGGGACTCAAGAAACTGATAAGGCAGGCTGCCGTGGAGTTCTCGGAATCCGTTCGTCCGGATGTCGATGCTCCGAAAATCGGTGTGGTGGGAGAAATTTATGTGAAATACAACGGATTCAGCAACCGCAACGTGGTCAGCTGGCTCAATGCCCACGGCGTGGAGGTGGTGGCTCCGTGCATCCTGAACTTTTTCCTTACCGCCTTTGCAAACCGTCATGTGAACAAGGAAAAACATATCAGGCAGCAGCAGACTCCGCTCTGGGTGACTGACTTTTTCTATCGCTGGATAATGCACTATGCCGTGGATTTCGACAGGGCATGTTCTGTATATCCTTACTATCATGGATTTTCGGATATTTTCCGGGATGCGGAAAAAGCGTCGAGAATAGTGAATCTGGCCGGCGACTTCGGCGAAGGGTGGTTCCTGCCTGCCGAGATTTCCAACCTCGCCGAGGACGGTATCCGCAACGTGGTGAGCCTCCAGCCTTTCGGATGTATTGCCAATCATATCATTTCCAAGGGGATAGAAAAGCGTATAAAGCAGCTGTACCCGCAGATGAACTTGCTGTTCCTCGATTTCGACAGCAACACTTCGGAGGCGAATGTCCATAACCGGCTGCATTTTATGATGGAAAATGCAAGGCAGAAATGAGAAACCGTTTTGATTTGAACATGATGAAGAAAAACATATTGTCGACCCTGATATTCTTATTGCCGTTCGCGGCAATATCCTGCGGCAGCGGTAATGACGGGGACAGCCGTGAAACTCCGGCGGGAGAGGATGCGGCAGCCGTGCAGGAAGCCGGGCCGTGGAGTTTCGCACCGGACAGTCTCGTGGTCACTGAAAACAAGGTGCGCAGAGGCGATTTCTTCTCCACCATACTGATACGCAGCGGATTGTCCGCCCAGGAAGCATATAATCTGGCGGAATCCTGCGACAGCATTTTCGACGTCCGGTCCATCAGGGTGGGGAATACATACAGGACATGGTCGTCCCCGTCCGGACGAATAGAGTATGTCGCCTACGATATCGACAGGGTGAAAAGCGTCGTTTTCGGGTGCCGGCCTCCGTACCGGACCTTTTTCGTGGAAAAGCCGGTCCTGACTGAAACAAAGTATGCGGACGTGGAGATAAAGTCCTCCCTGTGGAATGACATGATAGCTGCTGATGCTCCCGCACAGCTCATACTGACGCTTTCCGACATTTATGCGTGGACCGTGGATTTTTTCGGACTGCAGAAAGGGGACAGATTCCGCGTCGTGTATGATGAAAAGACCTGTGATGGAGAAGTCATCGCGGTGGATACCGTCCGGTATGCCCTGTTTACGAGCAGGGGAGAGGAGTTCCCTGCCGTGATGTTCAACCAGCATGACGGGGGAAACATCTACTGGAACGAAAAGGGGGAAAGCATGAGGAAGGCATTCCTGAAGGCTCCGCTCCACTATTCGAGAATAAGTTCGGGATTCACCTATGCCAGGAAGCATCCTATCACCCGCAAGGTCCAGCCCCATACCGGGGTCGATTATGCCGCACCTGCCGGAACGCCCGTGGTGACTATCGGCGACGGGGTGGTGACAAGCGCCCGGAACGAAGGTGCCGGAGGCAATGTCATCAGGATCAGGCACAATTCCGTATATTCTACCGCATACCTCCACCTGTCGCGCTATGCTTCCGGCATCAAGGCCGGCAAGCGCGTGAAGCAGGGGGAGGTCATAGGCTATGTCGGCTCCACTGGACGCAGCACCGGCCCTCATTTGGATTTCCGCGTCTGGAAAAACGGCTCCCCGGTCAATCCTCTCAAGATGGAATCACCTCCGGCCGAGCCGCTCAGGGCGGAAAACCGCGAGGCTTTCAACCTCGTCCTTGCCCGCTATCATCACGGAACAGCCGAAACGGACACTTCCGAAATGGTGCGGCAGCTCCTCGAACACCTGTAGAGTCCCGGCCCCGGACCTTGTGCCGCGAATTCATTTTGCGGAATTAAAACCGCAGATTTTACGAAAATCTGCGGTTTTAATTCCGCATTACGTTTATTTCATATCTTTATTATTGCTTTTGTGGATAATTTTCCGCACTTTTTCCTTAAAAATGGTGATTTTATTCCGCATGTATTCTCTTTATATTGGAGCGGACAGTACGTATTTTTCTT
>CALUQC010000093.1 GCA_944322805.1 uncultured Bacteroidales bacterium
TGGACATGGAGCTGGCGAAATACGATGTCATCGGCTCGAAAGCGCACATAAGGATGCTGGAATCGATAGGGCTGCTGACTGCCGGCGAACTGGACATCCTGACGAAGGCGCTGGATGAAATCCTCGGGGAAATAGAAGCAGGGAAATTCGTTCTCGAAGACGATGTGGAAGACATACATTCGCAGGTGGAGCTGCTGCTGACACGCCGTCTCGGGGATGTGGGAAAGAAAATCCATTCGGGGCGCTCGCGCAACGACCAGGTCCTCGTGGACATCAAACTGTTCCTCCGTGACACGCTCCTGAAAATCAGGGACGAGGTCCTGGAACTGTTCGGGATACTCCAGAATCTCAGCGAAAAGCACAAGGACATAATGCTGCCGGGCTATACTCACGGGCAGGTGGCCATGCCGTCATCTTTCGGACTGTGGTTCGGAGCCTATGCGGAGTCACTGGCCGACGACATGTTCATGCTCCGCGGGGCGTACCATCTCGTAAACCAGAATCCGCTCGGCTCGGCAGCCGGTTACGGAAGTTCTTTTCCTTTAGACAGGGAAATGACCACCAGGCTCTTAGGATTCGAAAATCTCGACTACAATGTCATTGCGGCCCAGCTGAGCCGCGGAAAGGCAGAAAGGGCCGCAGCGTCAGCCATAGGAGGTATCGCACTTACTCTCAACAAGTTTGCCTCCGACTGCTGCCTCTACATGTGTCCTAATTTCGGCTTCATCTCTTTCCCGGACGAACTGACTACCGGCTCCAGCATCATGCCTCACAAAAAGAATCCTGACGTATGGGAAATCATCCGGGGGAACTGCAACCGCGTCCTTGCGGCCGAGAACGAAATCTCGCTGCTGTGCAGCAACATGCCCCACGGATATCACCGTGATTTCCAGCTGCTGAAAGACATCCTCTTCCCTGCCCTGACCCTGATACGCAAATGCATCCGCATGACCGGCTTCATGCTTAAGGAAATCCGGGTAAACGGGCACATCCTCGATTCGCCCATCTACGACTATCTGTTCACCGTGGAGGAAGTCAACCGCAGGGCATTGGCGGGAATGCCGTTCCGCGATGCCTACAAGAGCGTCGGAATCGAAGTCAACGAGGGAAAGTTCCATGCCGACAAGTCGGTGCATCACACCCACCATGGCAGCATTGGAAATCTCTGCAACGACCGCATAGCGGCAAAAATGAAATCGGCCGCAGAGTTTTAGAAAATTCCACACTTCTGTCGTCCCGGCAAGTTCGGCAGGACAGTTTGACGGGTATTTCTGCGGAAAGTCAGTCAAAAAGCCATGAAATCCGGCCCGCCTGTCAGAAAAAATGGTATCTTTGTCATAATCCGGTCATTTGCCGGGAACTGACGGAATACTACTGTTAAATTTTAGGATATGAAAAAAATCATCTTGATTGCAGCACTTACGCTCGGAGTAGCATTTGCTGCAGCAGCGCAGCCGAGGGCTATCGGAGCAAGAATGGGCTGGGGATTCGAAGCATCCTATCAGCATACCTTGGGACAGGACTTCATCGAAGCCGACCTCGGACTGTTCACCACGTTCCTCAACGCGGCTGCCGTGTACAACTTCATGATTGCACAGCCAAACTGGACAGACAGGGGTGAATGGGGTTTCTATGCAGGTCCCGGAGCGGCTTTGGGTATCGGAATGATAAACAGTTCCGGTTTCAACCTCGCAGCCGCAGGCCAGGTCGGACTGGAATACACTTTCTGGTTTCCGCTGCAGCTCTCCTTTGACGTTCGCGCCCAACTCGGATATATTTTCGGACAGGCATTCTATTTAGGAATAGGTCCTGCATTGTCCGTCCGCTACAGATTCTGACGAATTTGTCCGAGGATCAGGACAAGTTCTGCCACAGGCCCCCGGAAAGTCTGGCTAAGCACTCTCCGGGGGCGTTTCATACGGAACAGATACCATGACAAAAATTTTTCACAGGGCATTGGCCGCCGGAGCGATGATGCTCATGGCCTTGTCCGGTCATGCCGGAAACGGAAACGGTGACGGCAGGACAGGACTTCATGACCACCCGCACGCAAAAAGATACGGAGTGACGACATTGTCGGTCAATTACATGCGGGAAGCTCCAGACTTTACGGCCGAACTCGGCAGCCAGGCATTGCTCGGCACCCCGGTAGAAATCCTCGACACCGCGGGCTACTGGCTGAAAATCCGTACGCCGGACCCGTACACGGCCTGGTGCGTCGACCTCGGCATAATGGAAATGTCGGAGCAGGAAATGGAAGCATACGTCGCGGCTGAAAAAGTTATCTGTACCGCAGACTACAGTACCGTGACGGAACGCCCGCGCAAGCCAGAATATTCGGAGAAACGCGGCGGGACGAAAGGGGGAAACCGGAAAATCTGCGACATCGTGCTCGGAGACGTGCTTCTCGACAAAGGGAAAAGCATCAGGGGCTACCGTCAGGTAATGCTGCCGTCAGGAGTGACGGGGTACGTAAGTAAAAAGGATGTGGAGCAGTACGGGAAATGGAAGGAAGAACGCGACCCTTCGCCCGACAACATCATAAGGACAGCCATGAGGTTTCTCGGAGTGCCGTATTTCTGGGGAGGGACATCCATAAAAGGTGTCGACTGCAGCGGCCTTGTCAGGATGGTATGGTATCTTAACGGCGTTTCGCTGCCGAGGAATGCATCGCAGCAGGCAAAAGCCGGAATGCCGGTGGAAGTGGAATGCGGCGTCGGGGGAAAAACGGATGCGGACGGATTCCGCCGGGAAATGCTCTCGCGTATAAGGAATCTCGAGAAAGGCGACCTTGTTTTTTTCGGGACCCGGTACCCTGACGGGCAATCCCGGATCACCCACGTAGGTATCTATATCGGCGGCGGCAGATTCATACATGCCTCGAAATACGTCAGGATAAATTCCCTGATTCCGGGAGAAAAGGATTTCTACGAACTTTCCTGGAAATTCATAAAAGCCAGGAGGATTTCCTATTCTCGAAGTTTTTGACTTACTTTGCAAACGACTGTTTCTAACAACGCATAAGATGGACGAAGAAATCAGACAGATAGCAGAACGGCTGAAAGGTCTCAGGGATGCTCTCGATCTTGAGATAGCCGACGTAGCTGCCGATTGCGGACTTTCCGTAGATGAATATGCCGCATTGGAATCCGGAGAACGTGACCTTTCCGTGAGCCTGCTCCAGCGTATTGCCCGCAAATACGGCATCACGCTCGACGAGCTGATGTTCGGAGAGGAGCCCAAGATGAAATCGTATTTCCTGACCCGCAAGGGTACCGGAATTTCGGTAGAGAGGACAAAAGCCTATAAATACGAGCTGCTTGCATCCGGATTTATCGGAAGGACAGCTGACCCGTTCATCGTGACTGTCGAGCCGAAGCCGGCCGGTACGCCCGTGCATTTCAACACGCATAAGGGACAGGAATTCCACCTGGTGATGGAAGGCAGGCTTTTGGTAAATATCGAGGGCAGGGAATGGATACTGAATCCGGGAGACAGCCTGTATTTCGACTCGTCAAAGCCTCACGGATTCCTGGCACTGGACGGACGTCCCGCCAAATTCCTGGCCATGGTAATGCAATAATCCCCGCCATGCGATATACGGCAACAGCTTACAAATAGAAAAATCCCGTTATGGTAGAAAAATTCTTACGCCAGACTGCTTTTACATCACAGGAAGACTTCATCAGGAACTTCAGGATAAACATTCCGGAAAACTTCAATTTCGGATACGACGTCGTGGATGCCTGGGCAGAGGAAGAGCCGGACAAAAAGGCTCTGCTGTGGACCAATGACAAGGGCGAAAGCCGCCAGTTCACCTACGCGGAACTGAAAAAATACACCGACATGACTGCGTCATATTTCCAAAGTCTCGGCATCGGCCGGGGAGACAAGGTCATGCTTATCCTGAAACGCCGCTACGAATTCTGGTTTTCCATCATCGCCCTGCACAAGCTCGGGGCAATAGCCATTCCCGCCACGCATCTGCTCACCAAAAAGGACATAGTGTACCGATGCGAGGCCGCCACCATAAAAATGATCGTGGCAGCCGGAGAAGATGTCATCCTCAGGCATATTACCGACGCGCGTCCGGAATGCCCGAGCCTCGAGACGCTCGTAAGCGCCGGACCGGAATATCCGGAAGGATATGAAAATTTCCACGAGGGGATAGAAAATGCAGGGCCGTTTGTCCGTCCGGACAATGTCAACACGAACGACGATATCATGCTGATGTATTTCACGTCCGGGACTACGGGCGAGCCGAAAATGGTAGCACATGACTTCACCTATCCGTTAGGGCACATCTCCACCGCCTGCTTCTGGCACAACCTTCACCGTGACAGCCTGCACATCACGATAGCGGATACAGGCTGGGCAAAGGCAGCATGGGGCAAACTCTACGGGCAGATGATAGCCGGAGCGAATATTTTCGTTTACGACCATGAAAAGTTCACGCCTGCCGACATCCTGCAGAAAATCCACGACTACCGAATCACGTCGCTGTGCGCTCCTCCTACCATATACAGATTCATGATAAGGGAGGATCTGAGCAGGTTTGACCTTTCTTCCTTGGAATATTGCACGACGGCTGGAGAAGCCCTGAACTATTCCGTATATGAGACATTCCTCAAAATCACCGGCATCAGGCTGATGGAAGGCTACGGACAGACCGAGTCGACGCTGATACTCGGCACCTTCCCTTGGATAAAGCCGAAGCCGGGCAGCATGGGCATACCTAATCCGCAGTACGACATCGATTTGCTGAAACCTGACGGACGGAGGGCCGAGGACGGTGAACAGGGCCAGATCGTGGTACGTACGGGGCACGGCAAGCCTGTGGGGCTTTTCAAGGAATACTACCGTGATCCGGAAATGACGCGCCAGGCCTGGCACGACGGGGTTTACTATACGGGAGACGTCGCATGGAGGGATGAAGACGGCTACTATTGGTTTGTCGGCCGTGCAGACGACGTGATAAAAAGTTCCGGTTACCGCATCGGTCCTTTCGAGGTGGAAAGCGCCCTCATGACACATCCGGCAGTGGTAGAATGCGCCATAACAGGTGTTCCCGACGAAATCCGCGGCCAGGTCGTGAAAGCGACCATAATCCTCTCCGCGGAATACAGGTCCAAGGCAGGTCCGGAACTGGTAAAGGAACTCCAGGACCATGTGAAGCGCGTGACGGCGCCGTACAAATATCCGCGCGTCATCGAATTCGTGGACGAACTGCCGAAAACCATCAGCGGAAAGATACGCAGGGCGGAGATTCGGGAAAACGATAAAATTTGACTATCTTTGCCGCCTGATGCTCCGTTCTGCGGGCGTCAGGCGGCGGGAAAGAATATAATCAACATTAATATTTATTTGACATGAATCTCAGAGACATCAAAAAAGACATCGAATATTTTATCGGTGAATTCATTGACGATTGTTCGCTTTTCATAGCACTGAATCCGAAAAAAGGCTCGGAAGAAGTTTCAGGCATCATCGATGAGGGAGTAGACCTTTACAACAGCCTTAAAGACAAGATAAATCATCCTGCGGAAGGTGCAAAAAGAGCATATTACGACGGCATACGCCGGGAAATGCTCGAAAAACTCGACACTCTGAGCGAAAAACTCAGTTCGATAATTTCCAAGGCCGAGTAGTCTTCCGAATCCGGGAGAATCTGAACTCCTTTGGATAAAGCGAGGGTGGACCTGATTTGATCCACCCTCGCTTTATTCATATTCCCTACCGGAGCCCTCCCTCTTGTGTCATCTCGACCGTACCCCTCCCTCTTTGTCATCTCGAGCGCAGCCCTCCATGTCATCTCGAGCGGAGCCCTCCATGTCATCTCGAGCGGAGCCGCAGGCGGAGTCGAGAGATCTGCCCTATGTATGCAAAGTTACAAAACATTATCTATCAATATATTATAAATTTGATGTTTTTATAGTGACGAAGTCAGGAAAAAGCTTTACGTAACACGAAGAAGAAAAAATAGTCGTATATTTGCGGCCGAATTGGCGTGGATAGATTTGTATTGCTTGCAACCACGGGAAAAAATGCTAAAAACATATTCCGATTTCGTAGCCG
>CALUQC010000094.1 GCA_944322805.1 uncultured Bacteroidales bacterium
ACTTCGAACTCATCGATCTTGCAAGGCATTTCGAGGATTTCAGCATCCCCATCGATGCGATGATCATCGACATGGACTGGCACGAGACCTGGTCGGAGCTCAAGGCAGCCACCCCGCCCCGGGAGCCGGGCGGCAAACCGGGGCTGGATGAATTCGGCGAGGGGATAGGCTGGACCGGCTACACATGGAAGAAGGAGCTGTTCCCGAATCCGGCGAATTTTCTGGAAGAGCTTCACAGGATGGGCATAAAGACATCCCTCAACCTGCATTTCTGCAACGGCATCCAGCCATACGAGGAGCCATACGACAGATTCGTGAAGGACTACCTTTCGAGGACATCGGACTATGACGGGCCCGAGGGCTACATAAGGGAAGACGGGAGCAAGGCACCGGTGCCGTTCAGGATAGACCAGATCGAATGGACGGACGCATACTTCAACTCCGTAATCCATCCCCTGGAACGTGACGGAGTGGACTTCTGGTGGCTCGACTGGCAGCAGTGGAAAGACAGCCACTACACGGAAGGCCTGAGCAACACATTCTGGCTGAACTACGCGTTCTTCCAGGACAAGGTGCGCCAGACCGAATCGCAGGGCCGGTACGCCCCGCGTGCAATGATTTATCACAGATGGGGCGGCATCGGCAGCCACCGCTATCAGGTGGGCTTCTCGGGCGACACGTTCGCCACGTGGAAGGTCCTCGGCTACCTGCCGTATTTCACCGCCACGGCCTCCAATGTCTGCTACGGCTACTGGGGCCACGACATCGGCGGACACATGCAGCCGCCGGGAGTGACAAGCACCGACCCCGAACTCTATACCCGCTGGATGCAGTCAGGAGTCTTCACCCCGATATACAAGACCCACTCCACCAAGGATATGACGATGGAGAAGCGCTTCTGGGTCTTCCCGGACCACTTCGATGCCATGAGGGCCGCGATAAGGCTGCGCTACGACCTCTCGCCGTACATCTACACAGCGGCGCGGCAGGCCTATGACACGGGCGTCTCGATGTGCCGCCCTCTCTATTATGCATGGCCGGAAGCGGACGAAGCCTATACCCGGGACCAGGAATTCATGTTCGGGGACGACATCCTCGCCACGACGGTCTGCGAGCCGGCAGACAGCATCACGGGGCTTGCCGCCAGGACGATGTGGTTTCCGGAGGGCTGCGACTGGTACGACGTCTCGACCGGCACGATGTACGAAGGCGGCTCGGAGCACGAACTGCTCTACACCATCGACGAGAATCCGTACTATGTGAAATCCTGCGCGGTCATCCCGATGGCCGGGGCCGGGATAAGGAATCTCCAGGAGCAGGACAACGAGATGCGTCTGTTAGTGGTGCCGGGGACCGGAGAGAGCCGGACGAGAGTCTATGAAGATGACGGGAACACGCAGGCCTACGACACGGAGTATGCCTTTACCGAGGTCGCCCGTTCGGGCAATTCCGACTCACTGACGGTGGAGGTGATGCCGCGGGAAGGCTCGTTCGGGGGCATGCTGTCGACCCGCAAGGTCAGTGTCCTGCTCGACGGATTCAATTCACCGGAGAAGGTCTATGTCAACGGGGCCGAGGTGCCGTATTCGAGGTTTGCCGGATATGATGCGGCGGAAGACGGCTCCGGCGCCGTATGGGGCTACGACGGGAACAGCCTGACTGCCACGGTGTATGTTCCGGAGATGCCGGCGGATGAAAAGCTGACGGTGACATGCCTGTTCCGGAGCGGAGAGCCGCAGTATTTTGGCGACGGGACCAAGGGCCTGATAAAGAGGATGATGGCCCTGACTCCGGAGACAAAGCTGATGATGGAGCAATACGTCATGTCCTGGATGCAGCTTCCGGTGGAGTTCCTCGACATCGCACAGTGCGGCAGCTACATCACGGAATCGCCTGAAAAGGCCGCCGTTCTCGTCCGTAGCATCGATGTGGATGCGATGATCGGCCGTTTCGCCGGTTACGAAAACCTCCCTGACAGTTTCAGGCAGAAAGTCTCCGCACAGACGAAATTCGAAAAATGACAAGTTGACATACCCTAAATTTATTTTATAATGAAAACGAAAGAACTAATCGACGGAAGACGTACTCCGTCAGTGAATGCCGGCTATGAATGCCCAGGCTTCAACATTGTTTTCGCAAGTTGCGAAAACGGATTCTGCGACAGCGGGACCGGCACTATTTCAGAATTTGATATCACAAATCACGGGTCGGACGGCTTTTGGGAGGAATAATACCATGAAAACAGTTTACACTTTCATGACATTGGCGGCGATAGCAGCCTTGTCTTTCTCCTGTACGGAAGAGCAGCCTGACGGTAACGGAGGACAGCTGTCCAAGGTGGAAATGGATTTCTCGGGCCGGACTGCGACGGTATCCGACACTAAGACCGCGCTTCAGGACGGTGCGAAAGTAGTGTGGACGGAAGGAGATGCCATAGGTATCTTCGGAAATTCAGGCAAGGCGGAACAGTTCTCGCTGAAATCGATAGACGGGTCGGATGCTTCCGTAGCCACATTTACCGGCTCGGTCATTCCGTCGGAAACATATTATGCCGTATATCCGTATGATGCCGATGCCGAATTGTCCGGCAATACCGTTTCCATGGAACTCCCGGCAGAGCAGACAGCCGTTGCAGGCACATTTGCCTCCGGAGTCAGCCTTGCCGCCGCGGTCGCCGAGAACGGCAGCCTTCAGTTCCGGAATCTGTGCGGTCTGATATCCCTGACACTCAGTTCCGTGCCGGAAGATTATACGCTGCGGTCCGTCACCATGGAAGGCAGGAACGGTGAGAAGATATCCGGCGCAGTATCCGTGTCGGTGCCTGAACTGACACCGTCAGCAGGGGAGAATGCCGGAACATCAGTGACATTGACCGCCGCTGACGGCGCATCCCTCTCTGCCGGGACCTATGTGTTTGCGATCATACCTGCGGAATTCACGAAAGGTATCAGGGTCACATTCGACTATGGCACCGACGGAAAGACGGAGATCGTATCGGAGCAGGCCTTGACAGTGGATGCCGGTGAAAATCACGTGCTTCCGGCATTGGAGGCCAAGATACAGACCCTCGTGCCGCTCGACGAAATCAGCCATTGGCCGAATGCCGACAATACAGACGCCCTGCCGAACGAGATG
>CALUQC010000095.1 GCA_944322805.1 uncultured Bacteroidales bacterium
TTTCTTAAACCCCAGTCGCTGTGGCGCCCCTGCTCACTTTCGAATGTCCACCGGACATTCTCATAAAACGTTCGCGACTTTTCAAGGGGCGCCACCCCCACCGCCCCCTCGCCGGGGGCCCGTCGCAGGACTTACGTCCTGCTCCTCAACGGAAGTTCAATGATTTTCAATAAATTAAAATTCATCGAACTCACGTTTTTTATGGATAGAGAAACAACTTCTGAATCATCCGGAAACATGAAACTCGGGACAATAATCTGCAAATTCATATCGGCGGCAGGGATATCAGCCGTTTTGGTGGCGGCAAGCTGCTGTTCTTCGGGCAGTGCGCCCTGCCTCAGCCGCGCAGAAAAGGACATTATCGATGGAGAAGGAATCATGAGGGTCCTGACTGTGGAAGAAAAAGAGGACTCGCTGCTTCTTCGCTCGGAATGTACGGACTTCCCGAAAAGGGTGCTGCGCTCCGAACGCTTCCGCAGGCTTGCGGACCGGATGACAGCCACAGTCACAGATCCGTCGCAGGACGGAGTCGGGATAGCGGGACCGCAGGTCGGTCTCAAAAGGCGTGTCATTGCCGTGCAGCGGTTCGACAAGGATGGAGAGCCGTTTGAGGTCTATCCGAATATCAGGATAGAATACATGTCCGGCGAAAAACAGACAGGGCCGGAAGGCTGCCTGTCGATACCGGACATATACGGGAATGTAGAGCGTTCCATGACTGTCGTCGTCAGCTATACGGACATGAATACGCTGGATACGGTCCGGGATACGGTCGAAGGATATACCGCCGTCATATTCCAGCACGAGACGGACCATCTCGAAGGCATTCTGTTTACGGACAGGATGCTGCCGGCCGCGTCCATGCCGGAAAATTGACCATGCCGGGTCAGTAGGTCATCGTCATGTCGACAGGTACGCAGATGATGAAATCTGCACGGCCGAGATTCTCCTCGTCCAGACGGGATATGCTGTCCTGCCGTATGCAGCAGACGGTTTTGATTGTTTTGCCGGGGCAATATTTCTCGAAATACGGGATTATGCCTCCGTGGAAGTCGGAATGGAAATTCCCGTTGTAGTGTATAAACTTCCT
Organism: uncultured Bacteroidales bacterium; assembly: GCA_944322805.1. Classification (GTDB taxonomy): domain Bacteria; phylum Bacteroidota; class Bacteroidia; order Bacteroidales; family UBA932; genus Cryptobacteroides. The sequence continues at coordinate 1,091 of CALUQC010000095.1, forward strand.
GTCCATGTTGCGGGCAATGGACCATGCCATGGTAGCATCTTTCAATGCCTGGGCTTCAGCAAAATAGCTTTTCTTCCCGCTGTCCCCGCCGCTTATCATCTGCATGAATCCGAACATCGCGTCACTCTCTTCGGACGCCTCGAAATCGACAGGAAGAGGTGCCATCAGTGCTTTTGCCTCATCGGAAAGGCCCTCCAAAGCCTCCAGACCGTTGTCCTTGACGAAAGAGGCATATCTGCGCGGCACATTTGTGGCGACGAATTTCAGTCCGGCCTCCCTTGCGAACGACAGCAGAGGATAATAGTCCGTATAGTAATTGTCCCACAGTTTTGCCTCGTTTTCGAACTTGTCCGACGAAATGAGCCGCCCCGTGTATTCGTCCACGAGCAGCTGATTGTCCGTTTCGAACATTTCCGCCCCTATCGTCAATCCAGACGAATCCTTCTGCCAGATGTCGCGCGTGATTTCGTATTCGAGCCAATGCGCTATCGGACAGTTGTGCGTTTCACCGATGAAGACAACATCGGCCCGGGACAGTTCCCTGACCATTTTACCGTAGTCAAGATGTTTCCCTTCGCCGGAGAATATCGCATAGGCCGGCTTGTCCTGTGCATTCGCAATGACATTGGCGGTCATGACCGCCGCTATCGTAAAAATCAGTCTTGTAATGTTTGCTCTCATTTTTGACACACCCTTTGTAAATCGCTCGGAAAATTTTCAAAACAGTTTTCTATAAAATATTTTTCTTGCCGTCTTCAAATGTCTGGAACGGTCCGATGGAAAGAATCATGTAACGTCCGGTATCGAAGCATTTGCGGAATTCGTCACGAAGTTCGGCGGCTGTAATGCTGTCCAAGACCGATTCGTACATGTCGAGCTCCAAAAGCGTCTCCTGATTCCTGAGCTGCTTTACCAAATAGCCTTTCCAGTTTGAAGTGGCATCTTCTTCAAGATATCCGCGCTTGTTTACTATGAAAATCTGTTTTAATGTATTCAATTCCTTGTCCGACACCTTTTTACGTTGCAGTTCCTCGATGATTTCATCTAAAATCCCATGTACTTTGCCGGTATTTTTCCGGTCGACCGAAGCATTTATGTCCATATAGAAAATGCGGTCCGGCAATGCCGTATAGAACAGTGCCGCATAAGGCGAGTAAACCAGGGACTCCTGCTCGCGCAATACGGTCAGCAGGCGGTTCCTGATAAGGTTGTTCATCAGTTTCAGTTTCAGGCCCGATCTCAGGGACGGCTCATATTGTCCGAAACGGATGTAGTCGAACAATGTCTGCGTTTCGTTTGCATTCGGGTATTCTATCTTGCGCGTCGTTTCCGGAAGGCTGAAATGTGAAGGCCCCATCCTGTTCGGCTCCGCCCCGCGAGGCATCCTTCCGAATACGGGTACTGTCTCGGCAATGATATTGTCCGTGTCGAAGTCTCCGCATATCACGCAGGTCATCCCGTCCGGATTGGAGAAAAGCTCCCTGTATGCACGGGCGAGGGTATCGAGATTCAGATTTTCAAGATCTTCACGTGTGACGGCTGTCCTGCGCCCGTACATCAGATTGCCCATCAGGCTGTCTATCTGCATGTTGAGCTGTCTCTGCACATCCTGTTTCATCAGTTTTGCCAGATAAGACTCCTCTCCGAAATCCTCTAATTCTTCCTGCCTTATTTCTTCAAAGCCTTCATAGTCCAGGCCCGGGTGCATCATCCGTTCATATACTGCATTGAACATCAGCCTTGCGGATGATGCAGGAGCCGACGCAATCATTCCATGCCAGTGATTTTCTATTCCCAAAAGAAGGCCTATGCCGTTTTCCGCCAGAACGGAGCGGTACACATCGTCCGGAATACCTTCGATGCCGCCCAGTTCCATGTAGCCGGCCATGCCTTCATAACGGGCATAGTCATCTTCCGGCATGCGGGACAATCCCCCGGGAGCGAAAGTCTGCATCTGTATCACTCCGTCTGTATCTTCCGTAGGTCTCAGAACGATGCGGAAACCGTTTGTCAGCAATATATCCGTCACGTTTATGTTGGAATAATACCTCCGGGAAGCTATCATGCCTTTGTCAAACGGACGTTTTTCTATCAGGAAAGCCGGAATCACGGTTTTCATCACATCTTCTTCCGGCTCTTCCGGCTCATAAACGAATGGCTCGCACTCGGTCACGGCGGCAGTCCGGATGATGGAATCCACTTCCGCTTCTGAAAATCCGGAGGTTGTGGAAGGATTGTACGTGCAGGCGCCCAGGACGCATGTATCGGCACAGCCTAACCATGAGGCAAGTATCTTCTGCAGATCTGCGGAAGTCGTGGCTTTGAGTTCACGTGTCACGTATTCCGCCTGAGTGGAATCCGTGATTTCCCTGTCTCCGAAAAGGACTGCATCCGCTATGTTGTCGCAGATGGCCGATGAGCTTTCTCCAGCAGGCATCCATACCCTGGCATTTTTTCTGAGTTCCTCCATCTCGCCCTCATGGAAACCTTCATCCGAAAGCCTGAAAAGTTCTGCCATGGCTTCGGCAAGCCGCCCGGATACTTCCTCCTTGTCCTCCCCGCTGACGGATATTGCAAGATGGTCCTTGTCTGCAAAATACCAGGCGTTCGATACGGATGCACGTTTGCCGGTAGCGTACAGCCTGTCTGAAATCGCGCTTACAAGCATTCTGCGCCGGCCTGCTTCCACGGCATCCCCCAACGTGCTGCGCATCATGGTCCCGTGCGGGATTATAAGCTCGAATGTCATGCTCCTGGCCATGCTGTCCGTGACGTTCTTGACAGTCGTCCCGGGCGCATATTCCAAAGGGGAATCCGTAAATTCAGGCGATTTCGTGGCTTTCAGCGGACCGAGAATCCTGCTTATCCGCTCTTCCATGTCATTTGAATCTATGTCGCCCACCACGGCCACCGTAGCCCTGTCGAGAGTGTACCATGTGTCATGGAAGTCCTTCAGAATCCGCGGAGTTATCTTTGCTATGTCTTCTTCGGTGCCGAGAGGAATGCCTTCGCTGTACTTGCCGACACCGATTTTCAGGTCATAGAATATGTCGCCAACATCATAGCCGCGCAGTTCTTCCTGGATGATGCCCTTTTCTCCTTCGACCTTTTTAGGGTCTATGGTAATGTCCGTCAGCCAGTCTTTTATGATAAGCAGCGCCTTGTCGAGATTTTCAGGATTGTCGGACGGCATGGAGAACATGTATATCGTCCTGTCGTAGCCGGTGAACGCATTGATGCCTATGCCGTACTGTACTCCGAGCGATTCCAGATATTCCACAAGTTTCCTTTTCGGGAAATGTTTGGTGCCTCCGAACGCCATATGTTCCAGGAAATGTGCGGCACCCCTGTTTTGTTCGGTTTCCATCGCCGAGCCAGTCCTGAAAATCAGCCTGAACTCGATCATCCGGGAGGGCGAGCCGTTTTTCTGGATGAAATATGACAGCCCGTTGGGCAATGTCTTCTCTATCATGCCTTCCGGCAGCCGGACCGGAGTCTCCGGTCCGGGAGTGCGGGTCGAAAGTCCCGAAGGGACCGGGCCGCAGGATACCCCTGCAGCAGTTGCCGTCTGTCCTTCATATCCATCCCGGGCGAAAAATAAAGACTGCTTCGAAGCATATGCTCCGGAACAGCCCAAAATCATTGCGGCAGCCGCCGCCAATACCAAATCAAATCTCCTCATCTTGTCAAATCCATTTCAAAAAGGTCGGACAAGATAAGAAAATTATTTTAGACTTCGTCTACAATAAACGCTTCGTCTACATCTCAGACGTTTCTGACAGCCTCCGCCAGTTTTCCGGCCAGCAGTACGAATGCTTCTCCGTCCGGGCGGGAAGAAAGAGCCGCCGGCTCACCGTCATCGCCTGATTCGCGGATACCTTGTACGAGAGGAATCTGGCCGAGAAGCGGGATGCCGTACTTTTCTGCCATTTTTGCACCACCGTCCTTTCCGAAAATGTAATATTTGTTTTCAGGAAGTTCTGCAGGAGTGAACCACGCCATGTTTTCCACAAGACCGAAAATAGGTTTCCTGATACTGTCGTTGCGGAACATGTTCACGCCTTTTTCCACATCCGCCAGCGCTACTGCCTGCGGAGTGCTGACTATGACTGCGCCCGTGAGCGGAATGTCATGCACGAGACTTATATGTATGTCGCCTGTCCCGGGAGGCATGTCTATCAGCAGAAAGTCGAGCTCTCCCCAGCGCACCTGCAGTATCATCTGCTTCAAGGCATTGCAGGCCATGGGGCCGCGCCATATAAGGGCCTGCTCCGGTTTTGCGAAATAGCCGATGGACATCCATTTCACCCCGTATTTCTCCAAAGGCATGATTACTTCCTTGTCTCCTTCCCTGTATGCCTCCGGCATTTCGCCTTCCGTGCCGGTCATCTTTGGCACTGACGGTCCGTAAACGTCGGCATCCGCAAGTCCTACCTTATATCCGAGCCGAGCCAAGGCTACCGCCATGTTGACTGCTACAGTGGACTTTCCTACGCCGCCTTTCCCTGATGCCACACCTATTATATGCCTGACACCGGCAAGCTCTTCCAGTCCCAGATTCAGTCCGACCGGTTTTTTGGACTCGTCCTTGATGACGGTCTTCACTTCGGCTTCCACACCCGGGATATGACGCACCAACGCCGCTCTCGTGCTCCCTATCAGGTATTCGGCCAAGGGGTCGCGATGCTTTGAAAAAGCCAATGTGACGCTCACCCTGTTTCCGTCGATTTCTATTTTATCCACCATTCCGAGCTCCACGATGTTCCTGTCCCCTTTGGCCGGATGTTGCACATCGTAGAGCATCTTCATTATTTCGTTCTCTTTCATTGTAGTTTCATTTTTCTATCTCCATCTCGTCAAGCAGCCACCCCGCTCCGCCGAACTTGTCTATAATGAAAAGCACGTACCTGATATCCACATTGATGCACCTCTGGAGCTCGGGTTCGAACATGACATCACTGCTCATGGACTCCCAGTTCCCGTCGAACGCCAGCCCTGTCAGCTCTCCGTCCGCATTCATTACCGGGCTTCCGGAATTTCCCCCTGTAATGTCGTTGTTCGACAGGAAAGCCACCGGCATTTTCCCGTCAGGGAGGGCATACGGACCGAAATCATTGTTCCTGTACAGCTCTTTCAGTTTCTCCGGCACCACGAATTCCCAGTTGTCCGGATCTTCCTTTTCCATCACTCCGTCCAATGTCGTGTAGTATCTGTACATGACAGCATCTTTCGGCGAATATCCACGGACCGTTCCGTACGTCAGCCTCATTGTGAAATTCGCATCAGGATATGTCGGCTCGCCCTTTTTCCATTTCAGAAGTCCGGCAGTATATGTCTTTCTGCCCCTGGCCAAGGCCGCATCGCTTTCCATAAGCCCGGGATATACAGCTACGATGGATTTGCTTACCTGTTTTGCAAGACCGTTGGCCGGATCGGCGGCAATGGCATCCCAGCCTTTTTCTTCCATGGCAGCCTTCAGTTTTTCCGCTGACGTGAACACGCTGTTCTCGAAAAGACTGTCCACGTAGGCTTGCGTGCCGGCATTGACGGAGTCTCCAGGAATATTGGTCAGACTGTACTGCTCATCCGCATTTTCCCTGTAAAAATCTATCATTGCGGCAGCTATTTTCCTGTCAGTGGAGACCGAATAGTCCTTGTACAGAGGCAGCACCGCCGCATAGGCAACTTCCATTGCGGCTAAGGTATCATCCGCGTCTTCTTTTGTCAGGAAGGAATGGAACGAACTTGTCATCTTGGAAGCGAACTGCTGCAGCTCGATACGGTAAATCGACTCCTGCGCGAGCACATACTGGATATTGGGTCCCGTGCCCTCCGCTATGCCGTCCGAAATCGTTTCCAGGGCAGTCCCGTATTTTTCCGAAAGGGATTTTTTCGACGACACCCACTCCGTGTACGCCTTTTCCTCGGCCTTTGCCCGTCCGATTACATCCAGCTTGTCGAACGCTATCTTCATTCCCTGCCATTTTTTCCAGCCGTTCGAAGATGATGCATATTTGCTTGCATACTGTATCCTGACTTGAGGGTCGGCCAGCATGTCGTCCATCATGATATTCTGGCGTATGGTCCTGGCGGCTATGCGTATGTCGTTGAGTTTCAGCTGTAACTCAAGCTCCGGTGATGTCTGGAATCTCGTTGTTTTGCCGGGGTAGCCCATTATCATGGCATAATCCCCCTCCTGCATGCCTTTCAGGGAGATTTTCAGATGCTGCTTTGGCGTGTACGGCACATTGTCTTCCGAATATTCCGCAGGATTGTTGTTCTTGTCCGCATAGACACGGAATATTGAAAAGTCTCCGGTATGCCGCGGCCATTCCCAGTTGTCGGTGTCTGCCCCGAACTTGCCTATCGAGGAAGGCGGCGCACCCACGAAACGGATATCGTTGAACTCTTTATAGACGATAAGGTAGTACACATTGTTTTCATAGAACGGCACTATGTAGGCCTTGCAGAAAGGGTGCTCCTTTTCCGCCTTTTCTATCAGCCTGTCGTAGACGTTTTCGTTGACATATTCAGCCACAAGCGTTTCTGCATCGGTACTGTCCCTGAACATCTTTTCCGCCTTTTTCATGGCGGCTTCGTACTCGTCCGTCACATCTTCCATGTATTCCATGAATATCACGCTCAGACCCTCTACCGGGAGTTCCTCGTCCCTGTTCATGGCCCAGTATCCGTCAGTCAGGTAGTCGTGTTCTACCGAACTCAGTTTTTGTATGCTGGCATAGCCGCAATGATGGTTTGTCAGCAGCAGACCTTCATCGGAAACGATTTCTCCCGTACAGCCGCCTCCGAACTGCACCACGGCATCCTTGAGGGAAGAATGATTGATGTCGTAGATCTGTTTTGCATCGAGCCTGCACCCGAGGGCCTGCATCTGGCTTTCATTCATCTTTTCAAGCAGCGGTAGCAGCCACATTCCTTCATCCGCTTTTACCGGCAGCAGCGAAAATGCCGCCAATGCCATGATTACAAAAATCCTTTTCATCATTTTTCTGTTTGAGGTCGCAATTATAAGAAGCTGTTTTGATTTTTCCAAAAATTCTTTCCTGCGCAAGTCCCCGAAACAGCCGGTCATATATCCCTGACGGACTTGCATGAACGTCGCCGGCCGGACGCGGAAGTCCGGATGATTGGAATTTGTCAAAAATAGGTATCTTTGCCGACGGAAAGGAAGGTGCCCTGCCGGGCAATGACGCCACGGGCTCCGGAAGCAGTTGCAGGCTATGTCTGAAAAGAACAATATAATAGAAGAAATTACGTCCCGGGAATACGAACACGGATTCGTTACTGACGTGGAGCAGGAATTCATTCCCAAGGGTCTGAACGAGGATATCATACGGATGATTTCCGCAAGGAAGGAGGAACCGCAGTGGCTTCTCGACTTCCGGCTCGACGCTTTCAGGAAATGGCAGCGGATGCCGCTTCCGCAATGGGCGCATTTGGATATTCCGGAGATAGATTTCCAGGATATCATATACTTCGCCGCACCGAAAAGGGAGCACAAGGACAAAATCGACCCGGAACTCGAAGCTACTTTCGAAAAGTTAGGCATCCCGCTGCATGAAAGGAACGCTCTGGCAGGCGTGGCGGTGGATGCCGTTTTCGATTCGGTTTCGGTCAAGACAACTTTCCGCAAGACATTGGCCGAGAAAGGCATCATATTCTGTCCGTTCTCGGAAGCTGTCAGGGACTACCCGGATTTGGTGCGGAAATATCTGGCATCCGTTGTTCCTGCCGGCGACAATTTCTATGCTGCCCTGAATTCGGCCGTGTTCAGCGACGGCTCCTTCTGCTATATACCCAAAGGTGTCCGTTGTCCGATGGAGCTTTCCAGCTATTTCAGAATCAACGCCGTCGGGACGGGACAGTTCGAAAGGACGCTGATAGTGGCGGACGAAGGCTCTTATGTGAGCTATCTCGAAGGCTGTACCGCACCGATGAGAGACGAAAACCAGCTTCATGCCGCAGTCGTGGAGATAGTGGTGGAAAAGGATGCCGATGTCAAGTATTCCACGGTGCAGAACTGGTATCCCGGAGATGCCCGCGGCAGGGGCGGAATTTTCAATTTTGTGACCAAGAGGGGCATCTGCAAGGGGGAGGGGAGCCATCTTTCCTGGACGCAGGTCGAGACAGGCTCGGCCATTACCTGGAAATATCCGAGCACGATACTGAAAGGCGACAATTCGTCATCCGAGTTCTATTCCGTCGCGGTGACGAACAACATGCAGCAGGCGGATACCGGGACCAAGATGATCCATGTCGGCAAGAATACGAAAAGCCGCATTATAAGCAAGGGCATATCCGCAGGCCGCAGCCAGAACAGTTACAGGGGGCTCGTCAGGATAAATCCGGGCGCGGACCATTCCAGGAACTATTCCCAGTGCGACAGCCTGCTGATAGGAGACAAATGCGGGGCGCACACTTTCCCCCATATCGTGAATGCGAACAGGACCTCCATCGTGGAGCACGAGGCCACGACCTCCAAAATCAGCGAGGACCAGCTGTTCTACTGCAACCAGCGCGGTATAGGTCCGGAAGATGCCGTAGGGCTGATAGTGAACGGCTATGCGCAGGAAGTCCTGTCAAAACTTCCCATGGAGTTTGCGGTGGAAGCCCGGAAGCTGCTGCAGGTCTCTCTCGAAGGGTCGGTAGGATAATCCATAAGGAATAATATTATGTCGGAAATACTGAACTATACATTATTTACCATAGGCGGTGACACTCCAGTCCTGCTTATAGACCTCGTCACGTCCCTGTTCGGGCTGACCTGCGTCGTCCTGGCCGGAAGAAACAGCAAATACAATTTCTGGGTGGGGTATCTCTACACCTTGCTCCTGTTCCTGATGTTCTGGAACAAGCATCTGTATGCAAGCCTTATCCTGCAGCCGATTTCCCTCGGCATCAATATCCTCGGACATTACAGATGGACGCATCCGCATAAGGAGGAAGAAAGTTCCGCGGACCATAATGCGTTGAAGGTTTCCATGCTGACCTGGCCGCAGAGAATGGCTGCCGTTGCGACAGTCCTGGTACTGGCTGCGTTATGGGGCTGGTTTCTGAGCCTCATGGGCAACAAGTGGTTTGCAGGCATATTCCCTGCCGACCCTGTCCCTTATCTGGACTCATGCGTCACCGTCATGATTTTAGTGGCCCAGTTCCTTTCCGCTCTGAAAAAATGGGACTGCTGGATAGCGTGGCTTTTAGTAAACATCGCACAGATGTGGCTGCATATTTCCGTCGGGCACGTATTCATGCCGATAGTCTGCGGTCTTTATCTGATAAACGGGATTGTATCCCTGTATAACTGGTACAGGTTGTATGTTAGAAAAGCATAATTTATGGAAACAGATATCTTACTCGAAATCAAGGGTCTGAAAGCCCGTGTTGAAGACAAGGAAATCCTTAGGGGCATAGACCTTACTGTCCGCAGGGGCGAGACGCATGTAGTCATGGGACCGAACGGCGCGGGTAAAAGCACACTGTCTTCCGTGCTGGCCGGCAAGCCTCAATACACGGTGACGGACGGCTCCGTTACATTCATGGGACGCGACCTTCTGAAAATGTCCCCGGAAGAACGGGCCTGGGCCGGCATTTTCCTTTCATTCCAGTATCCTGTGGAAATCCCGGGAGTGTCGATAACCAATTTCATCAGGACTGCCGTGAATTCCAAGCGGCAGGCACTCGGGGAGGCTCCTCTTTCCGCTGCCGCCTTTCTGAAACTGATGAAGGAAAAGATGGCATTGGTGCAGATGAAGCCGGAATTTGCAAAACGTGAAGTAAATGTCGGCTTTTCCGGAGGCGAGAAAAAACGCAACGAAGTCTTTCAGATGGCGATGCTCGATCCGGTGCTCTCGATTCTCGACGAGACTGACAGCGGGCTTGACGTGGATGCCCTGAGGATAGTGGCCGAGGGGGTGAACACCTTGAAGACTCCCGAAAAATCCACGATAGTCATCACTCATTACCAGCGGCTTTTAGACTACATCGTTCCGGATATCGTACATGTTCTGAAAGACGGACGCATTGTCAGGACGGCAGGCAGGGAGCTTGTCGCCATGATTGAGGAAAACGGATACGACAGCATCGGATAAATCGGATTTTCATGACAGACAACATCATCATACCTGCCGGAGATTCTTCGAAACTGCTGCTCGTGTCAGCGGGCGGGAATGCAGGTTTTCCTTTCGGAAAGGAATTTTGCGGCTATAGTGTCCTGACGGACAACGATTTCAGCTGCCGCATGACGCTGTCGGACAATGCTTCGGCCGAGATTCTCGTCCTGATATTGCCCGGAGCGGACAGCAGGATGGATTTCAGAATAGACATGGCTGGAGCCGGTGCGGATTTCCGTTTCGGAGGTCTGTATCTGTGCCCGGACCGGGAAAGCCCTATGATAAATGCGGAGGTCGTGCACAAGATGCGCGGGTGTTCTTCCCGGCAAATGCTCAAGGGTATCGTTTCAGGCAATGCGAAAGTGCGTTTCCATGGAAAAATAACGGTCGCTCCGGATGCCCAGAAAACGGAAGCGTATCAGGAAAACCACAGCCTGCTGTTGTCGGACAATGCCATTGTCGATACTTCCCCCCAGCTGGAAATCTATGCTGACGACGTAAAATGTTCGCACGGAGCCGCTATCGGCAAACTTGACGAAAACGAGCAGTTTTACATGAGGTCCAGAGGCATTCCGGAACAGGAAGCCAAAGTCCTGCAAATGATTTCCTTCATTTCTCCCGTCATGGAATTCCTGCCCGAATGCGACGACAGGGCGGCGATGTCTGAATATCTTGAACAAACCATCAGGACAGCTTTCTGACATGATTTCCAAGCCTTTCGTAAAAATCAATCTCGGTCTTGACGTCCTGCGCAGGCGGGATGACGGCTTCCACGACATAGATACGGTCTTCGTTCCGTACCACGGGATTTGCGACACTCTTGAAATCGTCAGGGGAGATGAAGGCAGCGAGACGGTAGATTCATTGCGTGCCCGTTACGGAGCTGACCGCGGACAGGTAGTCCAGGCCGTTTCGGATGATGCCAAGGTGATGGTGACTGTCGCCAAGGAAGACGGTATAGACTGGAATCCTCTCGAGGATCTGACGGTCAAGGCTTTCCGTATTCTCGAAAGGGATTTCGGCATTGGCCCGGTAAAGATTTTTCTGGAAAAGACGGCTCCGGTCGGCGCCGGTCTGGGCGGCGGGTCGTCCGATGCCGCCTTTGCATTGAAAATGCTTGACGGTATTTTCGGACTGGGCATGTCCCGTGAAGCCATGGCGCGATATGCAGCATCGCTCGGCAGCGACTGTGCCTTTTTCCTGTATGACAGGCCGATGTCAGGCCGGGGACGCGGAGAAATACTGTCCGAATTCCATTTTCCGGAGGACTTCCATGACAGATACGAGATAAAGGTGGTGGTACCGGAAGGGGTGGCAGTGTCCACTGCCGATGCATACAAGGGCATAATTCCGCATATCCCGGACACACCTTTGCTTTCCCGGCTTTCCCGCCCTGTCGAATGCTGGAAAGACAGTGTCATAAATGCTTTCGAAGAGACTGTATTCAAAAAATATCCTGTCCTGTCCGAAGTGAAGAGGTCTCTGTATGACACGGGGGCGGTCTATGCTTCCATGTCCGGCAGCGGCTCGTCTTTTTTTGCCATCTACGAAACGGACGGAACATCGGATTCGTAAAAATAACGTCAGTTCGACGAATTTATGTTGCTCAGGACTAAGGAATTCGTCGAACAGTCGTTAAGGATTTCTGCGAAATCCAGATTTCTTAAACCCCAGTCGCTGTGGCGACAGCCCCTTTTCAAGG
>CALUQC010000096.1 GCA_944322805.1 uncultured Bacteroidales bacterium
CTTCCGGATCGTTATTTTTTTGTCGTAATAAATTACAGTTTTCGTCACATGACCCTCCAGCAGAAAATTTTTCGACATCGGCGGTATATCCAGGGACCGTTGCAGAGTACCTTTGCACTGAACAACAAATAGACATGTTACCATATGAAAAAATTATTTTACTGCATCATGCTGTCCGTACCGGCAGCAATGCTGCTCCCCACGCCTTCGTCCGCACAGGCAAAATTCGAAGGCAGTATCGGTGCTGACATCGTCAGCAGCTACATCTGGCGCGGCCAGGATCTCGGAAACGCAAGTATCCAGCCCTCAGTCTCCGTTTCCTTCAAAGGACTGTCCCTGTCCGCATGGGGGTCGGCAGGTTTCAACGGGAAAGACACCAGGGAAGCGGACCTGACGCTCGGCTACTCGATAGCCGGATTCAGCATATCCGTCACGGACTACTGGTTTGACGGAGGAGCCGGATACTTCCACTACCGGGACGGAAACACGAATCACACTTTCGAAGCCGGGATAGGCTATGATTTCGGTTTCCTGAGCATCAACTGGTACACGAATTTTGCCGGCAACGTCGGATACAGGGAAAACGGAGCCAAAGCCTATGCTTCGTACGTGTGTCTTTCCGCTCCGTTCGCTTTTGCGGGATTAGACTGGGAAGCGGCAGTCGGGGCAACTCCCTGGCAGAACGATTTCTATTCAGGCGGGGCAAATTCCGGTTTCAACACAGGAATGGTCCACAGTTTCGCCGTGTGCGATGTCAGTCTCAGGGTGGAAAAATCGCTCGGGATTTCGGAGAAATGGTCATTGCCCGTTTTCGTGCAGCTGGTATGGAATCCTTCTACCGAGGCGGTGCACTTCATAGCAGGCATTTCGTTGTAAATAAATACATAAACGTTCAAAACAAAAGATTATGAAAAAAATCGAAGCCATCATCCGCCGGACAAGGTTCGACGATGTAAAACAGGCTCTGCTCGATGCGGGCATCGAATGGTTCTCGTACTATGACGTGCGAGGCGTCGGCAAGACGCGCGAGGGCAGGATCTATCGCGGAATCGTATATGACACGAGTTCCATCGAACGGATACTGCTGTCCATCGTCGTCAGGGACAAGAATGTGGAAAAAACCATAAAGGCCATTACCGGGGCCGCCCAGACGGGAGAAATCGGAGACGGACGCATTTTCGTGATTCCCGTAGAGGATGCCGTCAGGATAAGGACGGGCGAACGGGGCGACATAGCCTTGTACAATGCGGAACAGGAAAAATAATCCCCCTCTTTTTTCCGATATCCGCCAAACGTAAAATTCAGAACTTATAAAACGAACGACATATGACAGAAATATTAAATACAGGCAACACTGCCTGGCTCCTTACATCCACACTCCTCGTGCTTCTGATGAGCATTCCCGGAATAGCTTTGTTCTACGGCGGACTGGTCCGTCAGAAAAACGTACTGAGCATCATCATGCAGACCCTGTTCATCGTAGGGGTAGTCAGCATCCTGTGGGTAGCATTCGGATACAGCTGGGTATTCGATACGAGTTTCGCCGACAGCGGCAGTCCGTTAGCCTTCCTCATCGGAGGATTCGGTAAAGCATTCCTGAACGGGGTGACGCTTGACACCCTGACTGCAGGGAATATTCCGGAAATACTTTTCGCAATGTTCCAGTGCATGTTCGCCATCATCACTCCGGCACTGATTCTGGGGGCTTTCGCAGAAAGGATAAAATTCTCCGGATACATAGTGTTCATCACTCTTTGGGTCATTCTCGCATACCTGCCCATGGCGCACTGGGTGTGGGGAGGCGGTTTCCTGCAGCAGATGGGCGCAATCGACTTTGCCGGAGGTACGGTAGTGCATATCAATGCCGGAATTTCAGCCCTGGTGATGGCCATTCTGCTCGGGAAAAGGACCGACTATGAAGCCGGACATCCGATTACCCCTCACAACGTCACTTTCGTGTTCATGGGTACGGCCTTCCTCTGGATAGGCTGGTTCGGATTCAACGCGGGGAGCGGCCTCGCGGCAGACGGCCTTGCAGCCAACGCATTTATGGTCACGCACATAGCAACGGCTGCCGCAGCCATAACATGGATGGTCATCGACTGGATATTCAACAAGAAGCCGACCATCATAGGCACCTGCACCGGAGCCGTAGCCGGTTTGGTGGCCATCACTCCCGCAGCCGGCAGCGTAAATCTGGCCGGAGCATTCTGCATCGGCATCATCACCTCCATAATATGCTTCTGCATGGTAGCCGTAGTAAAGCCGCGGCTCAAATATGACGATTCACTCGACGCTTTCGGGGTGCACGGTATAGGAGGCATAGTAGGCTCCATTCTGACAGGAGTATTCGCTACAAGATTTGTTACCGGAGAGGCAGGAGTGCAGGGCGCGCTTTACGGAGACTGGAACCAGCTGCTCGTGCAGACGCTGACTACTGTATTTACGGTGGTGTTCAGTGCGGCAATCACGTTCATCCTGTTCAAGATAGTGGACAATACCATAGGGCTGCGCGTGGGGAAACGCGTCGAGGAAGAAGGCCTGGACATATATGAACACGGAGAATCCGCTTACAACCGATGAAAAAACTGTTTCGTCCAACAAAAAAAGGGAAGGCTCATTCGAGCTTGTTCCCTTTTTCATCGTACAATTCATTCTGCAGAACGGAGAAATCCGATATTTCGGCAAGCCTCAGCTTGCATTTGTATTTGCGTTTCCATTTCCCGACGATGGAAAAAATCCCCCGGGAAAGATATGCTCCCAGTATCGGACTCGTCTTCAAGGTAAATGAAGACATGCCTTTCTCGGAAACGTAATAGGAAAGTTTCCTCTCTATCGCCTCGTCTATCACGATGCTCGAAGATATCTTTCCCGTACCGTGGCAGACGGGGCAGACTTCCGTGGTATTGATTTCGGTAGCCGGCCTGACCCTCTGGCGGGTAATCTGCATCAGTCCGAATTTGGTAAGAGGAAGCACGTTGTGCTTGGCCCTGTCGTTTGCCATCAGCTCCTGCATGTGCTTGAACAGCATGTTCCTGTGTTCGGCGCTTTCCATGTCGATGAAATCGACTATGACTATGCCTCCCATGTCCCTTAGCCTGAGCTGACGGGCTATTTCTTCCGCAGCAAAGCAGTTTATGTCATATGTATTCTGCTCCTGCTCCTTGTTCTTCGAGCGTGTACCGCTGTTGACATCTATCACATGCAGTGCCTCGGTATGCTCGATCACAAGATACGCACCCTGCCTTATCGGCACCACCTTCCCGAACGAGCTCTTTATCTGTCTCGTAATGTCGAAATGGTCGAAAATCGGTTGGCTGTCCTTGTAAAGCCTGACGATTTTTTCCTGTTCGGGAGAAATCAGCGAAATGTACTTTTTCGCTTCCTCGTAAACCGTCTCGTTGTTTATGTAGATGTTCGAAAACGAGTCGTTGAGAAGATCCCTGAGGACTGTGGTGGTCTTGCTGTATTCAGTAAACAGCTGCTGGATGGATTTGGACCGGGCGATTTTCTTCCACGACCCCTCCCACTTTTCTATGAGCGAAAGCAGTTCCGCATCGAGCACAGCGGCATTCTTGCCTTCGGCGGCAGTCCGGATGATGGCTCCGTAATTTTTGGGAAGGATGTTCCTGACAAGGGTTTCCAGCCGGCGCTTCTCCTCCTTGGAAGTGATTTTCTGGGATACGCTCACCTTCTCCGCAAAAGGAAGAAGGACTATGTTCCGTCCCGCCAATGAAATTTCTGCAGTCAGTCGCGACCCCTTCGTGGAAATCGGCTCCTTGACTATCTGGACTATCATCATCTGCCCCGGAGTGAGAACGTTTTCTATACGCCCTTCCTTCTGCAGTATCGGGCCTATCTTTATTTTCGAAAACAGGCTCCTGTGATCCGTATTCGGATTGATTTTCCTCACGAATTCATCGAAGGAACTGAAATACAGACCGAGGTCGAGATAATGGACGAAAGCCTCTTTTTCATCGCCGATGTCCACAAAGGCGGCATTCAGGGCCGGAAGCAATTTTTTCACCTTTCCGAGGTACACGTCCCCGACGGAAAAATTGTGACCCTGGCTCGACTCTTTGTTGAGTTCGATCAGCTTGTGGTTTTCCAGCAGAGCTATCGAGATTTCGGTTGAATTGACATCAACAACAAGATCTTTTACAGACTCCATTAATTATCATTGACTTATCATCATAAAAAACAAAGGGGTGCCATCCCGACACCGCCTTATGTTCGGCAGACCGCGAAATCCGCGGACTCGAGAAATTACTTTCTCTTCTTATGCCTGTTCTTGCGCAAGCGTTTTTTACGCTTGTGCGTAGACATCTTATGTCTCTTTCTCTTTTTTCCGCTTGGCATAATCCAAAAAATTTAACAATTATTTCTTTACAATATTCATAAACACCTTTGCCGGTTTGAAAGCCGGGATATCGTGCGCAGGAATAGTCAAAGTAGTTTTCTGCTTGATATTTCTTGCAGCCTTCTCAGCCCTGTGCTTGATGATAAAGCTGCCGAATCCTCTGAGGTAGA
Source organism: uncultured Bacteroidales bacterium (assembly GCA_944322805.1). GTDB lineage: Bacteria > Bacteroidota > Bacteroidia > Bacteroidales > UBA932 > Cryptobacteroides. The sequence continues at coordinate 4,531 of CALUQC010000096.1, forward strand.
CCGGATTCCCCTTTGCCAAAGAATCCTTGACACTTTCCATAAACGCCTCTACGACAGTCTGAACTGCGACTTTTTCAATGCCGGTCGCTTTTGCGACTTCATTTACAATCTCTGCCTTTGTCATTGCTCTAAATAATATTAAAATAAAAAATAATCGCTTATCCGCTAATTCGTGCAAAAGTAGAGTTATTTTTTTAATAAACAAAATTCAGCCTGACATTTTTCTCGGAAATCGCATCCGGCAGTACGGTCCTGACTGTCATGCAGGCAGGCTCCAGCCCGTCGGCCCTTGCTTCGATCCCGATATCGCCCGGAACTTCGGAGGAAGATACGATAAGGGTCAGCTTGCCGTTGAAAAGGTGCATTTCCGGAACATGGAACGGCTCGAGGCATGTCGGGTCGCCGTTGGCCACAGCCCTGAATGTCCCGGCACCGGTAACATTGAACGTCACGAGACGTTCATCCAAAGGACAAGGATTCCCCTGTCCGTCTTCCGTCGAAACCGTAATGTAGCACAGATCCTTCCCGTCGGCCGAGAGCACGTTCCGGGAAGCCTCCATCACTATGCGGCAAGGCTTTCCGGCAGTACGCACCGTTTTCTCCTGCACCGGATTGCCCTCTTCGTCGTAGGCCACCACCCTCAGCTCTCCCGGCTCATACACGGCATCCGGCCACATGAGCCTGAATCTCGACTCCACCGGGGCATTCACATCGCCAGGACGTCCGGAATAAGAGGTATAAAATGACTGGCAAAGAGTATCCACCGGCACCGCATACCCGTCGCGGGACTTTTTTTGCCTGCCCAGACTTCTGCCGTTTATGAACAGTTCTGCCTCCGGCCAGCTCGTATAGACGAAAACAGGCACCTTTTCACCTTCATGTCCCTCCCAGTTCCAGTGCGGCAGGACATGCAGGGTGGCATCCTTTTCGTTCCATACGCTCCGGTAAAGATAATATCTGTCCTTCGGTATGGAAGCCAAATCTATGATGCCGAACATCGAGCTGTGATTCGGCCATGAATCCGTATCGTACGGGCTCGGCTCCCCGAGATAGTCGAAGCCGGTCCACACGAACTGCCCGAGAAGCCAGTCGCAGTCCTCCGCCAATGCGAGGTCCACGTCCGGAATGTTGGACCAGCCGCAGGATTCGACATCATACGCGGAAGACTGATGGTCATCGTACCGCGCGCCGTATCTTTTCATCACGGGCAGCTTGTATTCTCCGCGGGAACTTACAGTGGAAGCGGTCTCGGAGCCGAGCACGAAGCCCTTGGACAGGGAATCATAGACCTCCGTGTACCTGAAAGTCCTGTAATTGATGCCGGGGATGTCTATCATGTCGGCAAAACCGTTGTCCAGGATGCAGTCCACCTGGTCCATCCCGCAGGTCACCGGCCGTGTCGGGTCCTCCCTGTGGCAGATATCCTGCAGGAAGGAAGCCACCTCGTAGCCCGAAGGCGAACACTGCGTCGGCACTTCGTTGCCTATGCTCCACATCACCACGGAAGGGCTGTTCCTGAAATTGTGCAGCATGTTCACCATGTCCCTTTCGGCCCACTCGTCGAAAAACCTGTGATAACCGTTCCTGCACTTGGCTATGTCCCACTCGTCGAAAGGCTCCACCATCATCATGAAACCCATCTCGTCGCAAAGTCTCACCAAATCCGGAGAAGGCATGTTGTGTGTGGTCCGGATAGCGTTACAACCCATATCCTTCAACATCTCCAGCCTGTGTTTCATGGCGGAAATATTTATGGCTGCACCTAACGGCCCGAGGTCGTGATGATTGCACACGCCCTTGAATTCCGTCCTTTCCCCGTTCAGGAAAAAGCCCTTGTACGGTATGTATTCGATGGACCTGATGCCGAACACCGTTTCATAATCATCGAGCAGGGTCCCGTCGGACGCATACAGCGTGGACACGGCCCTGTAAAGTGCAGGATGTTCCGGCGACCACAACGACGGCTCGCGCACGATGATGTTCTGCTGCACCTCCGATGACTTTCCCGCGAATTTCACATCCGAGACCGCAGAAGATACGGTATTCCCAGCGGCATCCACGATGTCCGTTTTCAGGACTATGTCCGCCGGGCCGCCGTCCGGGCCCTCCACCCTGGTCACGATATTCACGGATGCGGAATTCCGGCTGACATCGGGAGTCGTGATGCAGGTGCCCCATACGGGGATGTGCACGGGGTCGGTAATGATAAGCCGGACATGGCGGTAAAGGCCTGCGCCGGGATACCACCGGGAAGAATTGGACTTGTTTTCGAGCCTTACGGCCAATGTGTTGGTGCCGTCGGCAAGAGCGGAAGTGATGTCGCACCAGAAAGAGTTGTAGCCGTACGGCCAATAGCAGACCTCTTTCCCGTTCACATAGACTTTCGCCTCACTCATGGCCCCGTCGAACAGGAGAACGGCCGTCTTGCCGTCAGGAACCGAGAACGTCCGCCTGTACCATCCGGTACCGATATACGGAAGTCCTCCGGTGCGCCCGGTTTTCAGGGAAACCTCCTTTTCAAGATTCTGGACTACGGCCACTTCCTGCAGGTCGATATTCCTGTCGAACGGTCCGGTAATGGCCCAGTCGTGCGGAACGGTAACGTCTTCCCACTCCGAGTCATCGAAATCCGGATTCACCGCCTCGGGGAAATCCCCTTTGGAAAATTTCCATCCCTTTTCCAGGGATATTTCGGAACGGCGGGCAAAAACGGTCGTGCCGCATGAAAGCAGCACAACCGTACAAAGCAGGATTATTTTTTTCACGTCCTTATTCATCCGCTAAAGTTATCTTGTATTTCCGGTCTTTCACCATTATATAATAGTCGCCGGGCTCTAAGAAACGCTTTCCGTCATGGTCCACGAAAGAAAGGTCGCGCATCGGGTCGATTTCGAAAGTAAATACGGCCTCCTCCCCTGCCGGAATCAGCTTCTTTTCGAAATGTTTCAGCTCCCTGACAGGGCGGGTGATGGAGCATGCCGGATCGGAAATGTACCACTGTACGGTCTCCTTGCCGTCTCTCCGGCCTGAATTCTTCACGGTGATGCTGGCCGTGATCCTGTCTCCCGCACGGAAAGTGTCGGAAGAAAGTTCCAGCTCCCCGTATTCGAAATCAGTATAGCTCAGGCCGTAGCCGAATTCATACATAGGGGTGCTTGGAATGTCCTGATAACGTCCCTGCGACCCGGTGCGTCCGCTTGCGCGGTGGTTGTAATATATCGGAATCTGTCCGGTAGTGTACGGGAAAGTCACAGGAAGACGGCCCGACGGGTTGTATTTTCCGGTTATGATACCTGCCACTGCAGGACCGGCCATCACGCCCGGCTGCCAGATTTCGAGCACGGCATCAGCCAGCGGGGCTATGCGTGTAAGGTCGAGGGAACGGCCGTTGGACAGGATGACCACGACAGGCTTGCCTGCCCTTTTCACGGCTTTCAGGAGTTCTTCCTGGATTTCCGGAAGGGCAATGGTGGAACGCGAGGCATTTTCACCGCTCCAGTTGCGTTTCTCTCCGAGACAGAGCAGTACTGCTTCCGCCTGTGATGCGGCAGCCACGGCCTCTGCAAAGCCCGTAGTATCGTTTCCGTCGAAATCGCAGCCCTTGGCATACAGGATTTCCGTTTTTCCGGCAAGCGCCCCGGACAGGCCGTCATATATGCTTATAACGTCGCTGTCACGGCCTCTGCCGTACCATGAGCCGAGGAGGTCTCCCTGATTCCTGGCCATTGGCCCGACAAGGGCTACAGAAGCCTTGTTTTCCAACGGAAGTACATTCCCTTCATTTTTCAGAAGCACCATCGACTCCTGGGCAAGGGCTTCCACCGCAGCCAGACTTTCCGGGAGCATGAAACGCTCACTGTCCGGAAGTTCCTCAGTATATGGCTTTTCAAACAGTCCGAGCATGAATTTCAGCCTCAGGATGCGGCGCACGGCATCATCCACCCTTTCCATGGAGACCTTGCCCTCGTCCACAAGGGCTGCAAGGTGTTCTCCATAGCAGTTGTCCACCATGTCCATGTCCAGACCGGCGTTGAAAGCCAGGCACGCGGCATCCTTTCCGTCCCGGGCAAGTCCCTGATTCACCAGCTGCATCACCGCATTCCAGTCCGCGACGATGAATCCATAGTGGTTCCAGCGGTTTTTCACCACCTCGGTCATGGTGTAATGGTTGGCGGAGCCCGGGGTGCCGCTTATATTGTTGAACGAACTCATGAGCGTGGCTGCTCCCGCCTTCACGCCGGCTTCGAACGGAGGGAGGTAGGTGTCCCATAGCGTCTGGCGGGATATTTCGGTAGGCACATAGTCGCGTCCGGCTTCGGATGCTCCGTACCCCACGAAATGTTTCAGGCAGGCAGCTATGTTGTTTTCCTGCGAAAGGTCATCGCCCTGATATGCCCTGACAGTGGCTGCACTGAACACGGATGCCAGATGCGGGTCCTCTCCGTAGCCCTCGGCAATCCTGCCCCAGCGGGCGTCACGTGCGATGTCGACCATTGGGGAAAACGTCCAGTTGACTCCGGCGGAATAGGCTTCGGAAGCTGCCACACGGCACGCCTGACCGGCAAGTTCCGGGTTCCATGATGCGGCCTGGGCCAAAGGAATCGGATATACGGTGCGGAAACCGTGGATGACATCGAAGCCGAACAGTATCGGAATGCCGAGACGGGTCTGTTCGACGGCGCGTTTCTGCATGGCGTTGCGCAAAACCGCATTGTCCCCGAAGTAAATCAGGGAGCCTGTCTCGCCCGGAATCTGGCTGACGGTCTCTCCGATATTGTTGATATTGTCGTTCTGTCCGAGTGTGTACTGGTTCAGCTGGAGGATTTTTTCTTCAAGGGTCATCCTCGAAATCAGGTCTTCCACACGGGATTCCACGGAAGCTGAGGCATCCTTGTAAAGCGGCACATCCTGTTTCCTCGTCCTGTCGGCGGCATCGGCAGAACAGACTGAAGCGCCGAACATGGCAAGGCAGGCAAAAATAATCGGTGTCTTGTACATAAATGATATTTTAGCAGTTTTTTGAAAGATTTCAAATCAACCTCTAAAGATACGGATTTTTTCTTAATAATCGGGCGGACGTCGCAGTCAATGCAGTCATTGCGGATGCTACATCGAAATTATCATGGCGCTGATAATACCGTCCGCGGCGGAGCCGGTGTCTTTTCCGACAATGGAAACGGTCACTTCCCCGGCAGCGGACGGGGCCAGTGTGAATTGCGCATGGTTGACGTTCACAGGGACTTTGTTATTGCCTTCACCGATACCTGGCTTGAGTTCCACTGGAGCCGTCGTTTCCGCTCCGCTCAATGAAACGGTCTGTATCCTGGCATTTTCACTGCCGTTCCAGCGTGCGGCGAGGATATCGAAAGTGTATGTCCTGGACGGGTCGAGTCCGGACAGCGTGATTGTCGCCGGACCGACATCTCCGGCATCTTTTGTCCCGGAAACCAGGATTCCGTCCACCCATGCGCTGCGAGGCCAGGTGATGTCCCCGGCTTCGAAGTCCTCCTCAGGCTCGCTTCCTGCCCCGTTCCATGTTTCGGTAAATCCTGCCAGCGAGGAAATGGTGGCCGCAGTATAATTCCCGTCCTCGTCTTTCAGGTAGATTTTATTTCCGTCCGGCAAGGCGTAGACCGGCACACTGTTCCA
>CALUQC010000097.1 GCA_944322805.1 uncultured Bacteroidales bacterium
CGCAATGATGCTGCAACGGTCAGGATCGCGCCTGCCGCAATCAGCAGGATACCTGCCGTAAAACCTATGTTTCCGATGTTCATAATTGCAATCGTTTCCATGTAAGCACTGTAAGCCGATTCATTACAAAGTTAGAATTTTCCATTGAATTAAAATTCATCGAACTCAGTTATTTTATGCTTTGCATACAAACACGCTGCGCCTCGGCAGAGCCAAAATAAATTTTGTCTCTGCGCTCGGCTTGCAGTTTATTTTAGACTTCGTTCTTACATGCTCCCCGACCCTGTCCCGGACAGAGAGACTCTAAAAAATTCCAGTTTTCCGGAAATTTTTTCGTATAATTGTAGTTTGCACTGTTTTGAAAGACAAGTAACGAACTTAATAAAACCCGATTTATGAGAGTTTTGAAATTCGGAGGGACCTCTGTCGGCTCAGCCGAAGGCCTTCTTCAAGCAAAAAACGTAATCGAGTCATGCTCTGATGACATCATTGTGGTAGTATCCGCCCTCGGAGGCATCACGGACCAGCTTATCAGGACATCCAGGACCGCAGCTGCGGGAGACCCGGCATACGAGGCGCAGCTGGAAGCCATTTACGAACGCCATTTCAGGCAGGCGGAAGACACCGTCATCCCGGACAAGCTGCCGGAAGTGAAAGCCGAACTGAAAACGATGCTCGGAGAACTGTCGAACATCTTCAAGGGCGTCTTCCTCATCAAGGACCTCTCGTCCAAGACGTCAGATGCCATAGTAAGCTACGGGGAAAGACTGTCATCCGTCATCGTCAACGGCACCATACGGAACTCCGTGCTTTATGATTCAAGGGAATTCATCAAGACCCGGCCTTATTTCAACAAGCATATCGTGGATTTTGCGGAGACGGAAAAGCTCGTGCTCCGGACATTCGCGGACCTGCCGCACATAGCCATAGTCCCGGGTTTCATCAGTTCCGATGCAGCCAACGGAGACGTGACCAATCTCGGCCGCGGCGGCTCCGACTATACCGCGTCCGTCATAGCGTCCGTCCTCAATGCCGACACCCTTGAAATCTGGACCGACGTGGACGGATTCATGACGGCCGACCCGAAAATCATCGGCAACGCCTATACCATCGAGCATCTTACGTTCGTGGAAGCCATGGAACTGTGCAACTTCGGCGCGAAAGTCATCTATCCGCCGACCATATTCCCGGCATACCACAAGAATATCCCGATAAAAATAAAGAACACGTTCAACCCGACCTCCCCCGGGACATTCATATCGAGGAATCCTGAAACCAGCGACCACACCCGCGCCATCAAGGGCATTTCCTCCATAAACGATACCTGCCTCATCACGATACAGGGCCTCGGAATGGTAGGTGTCATCGGCGTGAACTACCGTATATTCAAGACATTGGCCAAATCCGGAATCAGCGTGTTCCTGGTATCTCAGGCAGCTTCGGAGAACACGACGTCCATAGGCTTGAAAAACGGAGATGCGGATCTTGCCGTCCAGGTCCTTACAGAAGAATTCGCACAGGAGATAAGGATGGGTGAAATAAACCGCATCAAACAGGAACGCAACCTGGCTACTGTCGCCATTGTCGGGGAAAACATGAAGCATACACCCGGCATTGCCGGAAAACTTTTCGGCACCCTCGGCCGTAACGGCATCAATGTCATCGCCTGCGCTCAGGGAGCGTCCGAAACCAACATATCTTTCGTCATATCGTTGGACAGCCTGAAAAAGGCAATGAACGTCATCCACGATTCATTCTTCCTGTCCGACTACCAGGTCCTCAACCTTTTCCTGGCGGGCAACGGTCTCGTGGGCAGCAGCCTGATAGGCCAGATCAGGATGCAGCAGGAAAAGCTGATGAAAGAAAAATCATTGCAAATCAAGGTAATAGGCATAGCAAACTCCAAACATTACATCATAGACCGGGAAGGCATCGACCTGGATACCTACAGCGAAAAGCTGAACGGAGCCGAGACCGTGTCCTCTCCGGAAATATTCCGCGATGAAATCCTTTCCATGAACATGTTCAACTCTGTATTCGTGGACTGTACTGCAAGCGCGGAAGTGGCCGGCATATACAAAAGCCTGCTCGAGCACAACGTCTCAGTGGTGGCTGCCAACAAGATAGCGGCTTCTTCCGACTACGGGACATACAGGGAGCTGAAAGAAACGGCACGGAAGCGCGGAGTAAAATATCTGTTCGAAACGAATGTCGGTGCCGGACTGCCCATCATCAACACTATCAGCAGCCTTATAAACAGCGGTGACAAGATACTGAAAATCGAGGCTGTCGTCTCCGGTACGCTTAACTTCATCTTCAACGAGATGAATGAAAACGTCTCGTTCAGCCAGGCCATAAGGATGGCAAAGGAAGCGGGATATGCGGAGCCGGATCCGAGAATCGACCTGAGCGGCACCGACGTCATCAGAAAACTCGTCATCCTGTCCAGGGAAGCCGGATACGACGTCGAACAGGGCGACGTGAAGAAAAACCTGTTCATTCCGGAGAAATATTTCAAGGGAAGCCTCGAAGAATTCTGGAAGACGATTCCGGAAATGGATGAGGAATTCGAAAAGCGCAGGAAAGTGATGGCTGCCGAAGGCAAATGCTGGAGATTCATCGCCACGATGGAAAACGGAGAGACGGAAGTAGGACTGAAAGAGGTGGGCAGGGAAAGCCCGTTCTACCAGCTGGCCGGCAGCAACAACGTCATCCTCATCACGACTGAAAGATACAAGGAGTACCCGATGCAGATCAAAGGCTACGGTGCCGGAGCAAGCGTGACCGCAGCAGGCGTATTCGCGGATATCATCAGCATTGCAAACATCAGATAAATTCGGGGAAATGAAATACATCATCATATTGGGCGACGGCATGGCAGACGAGCCTGTTCCGTCGTTGGGCGGTAAAACTCCACTGCAGGCTGCCGTAAAGCCGGAAATAGACTGGATAGCGGAGCACGGACGCAACGGGCTGCTCGATACCATCCCGCAGGGATTCGCTCCCGGAAGCGAAATAGCCAATCTCGCCATTCTCGGGTACGATCTTCCGAAAGTATTCGAAGGCAGAGGCTCGCTCGAGGCTGCAAGCATGGGCGTTCCTATCGAAGACGGGGAAATGGCAATGAGGTGCAATCTCATCACCATTGAAAACGGGAAGATAAAGAATCATTCGGGAGGGCAGATCAGCTCTGAGGAAGCGGCCGTACTCATAAAGTACCTTCAGTCCGAACTCGGCGGAAACGATGCGAATTTCTTTCCCGGAGTCTCGTACAGGCATCTGCTGAAACTCAAGGGAGGAAACAAGCACATAATCACCACCCCTCCGCACGATGTCATAGGAGAAGACTTCGAAAAATATTTGGTCAGACCGGAAGACGAAGACGCAAAGTCCACTGCGGAAAGGCTGAACGGGCTCATTCTCAAATCCATGGAACTTTTGGCGGAACACCCTGTCAACATCGCCCGTGCAAAGGCCGGGAAAGACATGGCCAACAGCATCTGGCTGTGGTCTCCGGGGTACCGTCCGAAAATGCAGACTCTCCAGGAACAGTTTCCGCAGATAAAAAGCGGTTCCGTCATCTCGGCCGTTGACCTGATAAAGGGTATAGGAGTGTATGCCGGACTGAAATCCATAGACGTGGAAGGAGCGACCGGTCTTTACGACACCAATTACGAAGGCAAGGCGCAGGCGGCCATAGAAGCTCTGAAAAAGGAGGATTTCGTGTTCCTGCACCTCGAAGCCAGCGACGAGGCCGGACATGACGGGGATCCGGAGCTCAAAGTCCTGACTATCCGTTACCTGAATGACAGGATAGTACGTCCCGTATTGAACGAAATCAGGACATGGGACGAAGACGTATCCATAGCCGTGCTGCCGGACCACCCTACGCCATGCGCCATACGCACACATACGGCTAAACCAGTCCCTTTCTCAATATACAGGACGAACGGAAGCAGCGACGGCGTAACTGCATTCGATGAATTCTCGGCAAAGGACGGCAGCTACGGGCTTCTGACAGGCAGAGAGTTCATAGAAGTGTTCCTTGGCGGCAAATGACCCCGCGGAGCAGTTCACACACCGGGAATAACAGATAAAACGGATTTAATATGAAATATTACAGTACGAACCACAAGGCACCCGAGGCGACATTGGCGGAAGCCGTGCAAAAAGGGCTTGCACCCGACAAAGGACTGTACATGCCCGAAAAGATTGCCAGGCTGCCGGAAGAATTTTTCGAAAACATCGGGGAAAAGGATTTTCACGATATTGCGACGACTGTCGCAACAGCCTTTTTCGGTGACGACATCCCTGCCGCAGATCTCGAAAAAATCGTTTGCGACACCCTCAGTTTCGATACGCCGCTTGTCAACATACATGACAATATATACTCCCTCGAACTGTTCCATGGTCCGACTCTCGCTTTCAAGGATGTCGGAGGCAGATTCATGGCCAGAATGCTGTCCTGGTTCATACGCAGGGACGGCGGGAACAGGAAAGTGACGGTCATCGTAGCTACATCAGGAGATACCGGAAGCGCAGTGGCCAACGGTTTTCTCGGCGTCGAAGGCATAGACGTGATAGTCCTGTACCCGAAAGGCAAGGTCAGCGAAATACAGGAAAAGCAGTTCACCACCTTGGGCCGTAACATCACGGCGTTGGAAGTGGACGGGAACTTCGATGACTGCCAGAGATTGGTCAAGTCCGCATTCATGGACGGGGAACTGAACAGAATCATGACACTGACTTCCGCCAATTCGATAAACGTAGCGAGATTCCTCCCGCAGGCTTTCTATTATTTCAATGCCTATGCGCAGCTGCAAAGGGCCGGAAAGGCGGAAAATGTAGTGTTCTGCGTTCCGAGCGGGAACTTCGGGAACATCACAGCAGGGCTGATAGCATGGAGAATGGGGCTTCCGGCAAAACGTTTCATAGCGGCCAACAACAGGAACGACGTGTTCTTCGAGTACCTCCGGACAGGAGTCTACACCCCGCGCGTTTCGGTGCAGACCATTGCGAATGCCATGGACGTAGGCGATCCGAGCAACTTTGCCAGAGTGATGGACCTGTACGGAAATTCGGTCGAAGCCGTGCGCAGGGACATAAGCGGATGCAGATATACGGACGAAGACATAAGGAAGACCATCGCAGCCGTATATTCTGAATACGGATATGTCCTCGATCCTCACGGAGCCTGCGGATATCAGGGGCTCGCGGACAATATCCTGCCGGAAGAAACCGGAGTCTTCCTCGAGACCGCGCATCCTGCCAAGTTCAAGGATACGGTGGAAAAGATTCTCGGCAAGGATATCGCGATTCCGGCAAAACTGCAGGAATTCATGAAAGGTGAGAAACAGTCCGTCGGGATTTCCGCGGATTTCAGGGACTTCAAGGATTATTTGAAGACACGGGCATGAAAAACATAAACAGAATATGCATAATCGGCGCCGGAAACATGGGCGGGGCCATTGCCGGAGGCATCTTCGGCAATCCTGATTTCCGGAAAGGGAATCTTGTCGTCACTGCGAAGACCGCAGGTACGCTCGAAAGGATGAAGGCCTCGTATCCGGGCATTGAGGTGTCGTCTGACAATGCCGGAGCCGCATCGGGAGCTGACCTCGTCATCATCGCCGTAAAGCCATGGCAGATAGCCGGTGTAATGGAAGAAATCAGGCCGGTCATGGACTACGGGGCATGCACCATTGCGTCGGTAGTGGCCGGTATCAGTTTCGCGGAACTGACGGAAATGTCAAGAAAAGGCGATGACCTGCCGGCTCTGCTGCGGATTATCCCGAACACTGCCATTGCTCTTAAAAAGAGCACCACATTCATAGCTTCCTGCCGCGTCAGCGAAGCCGTCCGCAACGAAGTGGACGAACTTTTCGGACTTATGGGGGAAGTCATATCCGTACCGGAAGAAATGATGGCGGCGGGGACTTCCTTAGCTTCCTGCGGCATCGCATATGCTCTCAAATACCTGGATGCGGCCATGAAGGGAGGCGAAAAAATCGGTTTCGGGCAGGATGACGCCCGCCGGATAGTCATGAACACCATGAAAGGAGCACTTTCTCTGTTAGAGGCCAACGGAACCATGCCGCAGACCGAAATCGACAAGGTAACCACTCCTGGAGGCTATACATTCAAGGGCCTGACGGCAATGGAGGAAGGCGGATTTTCCGAAGCTGTCCTGCAGGGGCTCCTGAAAAGCATGTAGGCAGATGAAAACCAGATTCAAGAGGGCAGTAGTCAAAATAGGCAGCAACGTCCTGGCCGGAGCGGATTCCGGACTGGACACAGCCGTCATGGAAGGTCTTGCGGACCAGGTAGCCGCCCTGCACCACGCAGGAATGGAAATCATCCTGGTATCGTCAGGTGCCGTGGCTTCCGGGCGCAGCATAGTGGGCACCGACAAAAAGCTGGACCAGGTTTCCGCAAGGCAACTGTATTCTTCGGTAGGGCAGGCCCGGCTCATAAACCGGTACTATGAACTTTTCAGCCGGCACGGTATCATCTGCGGGCAGGTGCTCACCACCAAGGAAAGCCTTTCGACACGTGATCATTACCTGAATCAGATGAACTGCATGAACGTAATGCTCGACAACGGCGTGATTCCCGTCATAAACGAGAACGACACCATTTCCGTGACCGAACTGATGTTTACCGACAACGACGAACTGTCAGGGATGGTGGCTTCCATGATGAATGCGGAGTGTCTCGTGATATTGAGCAACGTGGACGGCATCTACGACGGAAATCCGCAGCTTCCGGGGAGCGAAGTCATCAGGGAAGTGCGTCCGGAAGACAATATTACCTCTTGTATCGGTACTGAAAAATCCACTTTCGGACGTGGCGGGATGCTGACGAAATACAGGATTGCGTCAAAAGTCGCCGACGAAGGGATTGAAGTGGTGATAGCGAACGGCAAGCGGCCGGGAATTCTTTTTTCCGTCCTGGGTGGCCTGCCGGCCAATGATTTCAGTTTTACCACGTTCCTGCCTTCGGACAAGCCTATTTCACATGTTAAGAAATGGATAGCACACTCGGACGGGTTTGCAAAAGGCCGGATAAACATCAACGAAGGGGCGTTAAAGGCCCTGACCGGAGAGCGTGCCTCAAGTCTGCTGCCTGTAGGAGTGGTCTCCGTGGAGGGAGATTTTGAAAAAGGGGACATAGTCCGCATCATTTCTCCGCTTGGCCGGCAGATAGGCATAGGGAAAGTGTCCATGAACAGCACGAAGGCTGCCGAGACTGCCGGGCAAAAAGGAGGACGGCCTTTGATACATTATGATTACCTTTACATCGAATAACCGCTGCGCTACAATGGAAATGAATTCGGAATATAAAAATCTTTTCGCTGCCGCCCGTGCGGCGGCAATGGAATTGTCTCTTGCGGACGACGGCAGAATCAGCCTCCTTTTGGAGGACCTTGCCGATGCGATATTGGAGAATGCGGACAAGATATTGGATGCAAACGCTTTAGACTTGGAAAGAATGTCCCCTGACAGTCCCTTGTACGACAGGTTGAGGTTGGACGGCAACAGGCTTGCCGGGATAGCGGCAGACATGAAAAACGTTGCGTCTCTCCCCTCCCCGGTCGGCAGGATACTGAGCGAGACAGTCCGTCCTAACGGAATGACAATCAAAAAGGTAAGCGTACCGTTCGGTGTTGTGGGAATCATTTATGAAGCCAGGCCCAATGTCAGTTTCGATGTATTTTCCCTCTGTGTAAAGTCGGGCAATGCCTGTATTCTGAAAGGCGGAAGCGATGCCTGGCATTCGAACGAGGCCATCGTAAGTCTCATAAGGTCGGTATTGGCCGGACACGGCCACAATGAAAATACCGTCATCCTGATGCCTGCCGGCAGGGAATCCACGTCCGCCCTGCTCGAAGCTGCCGGCGATGTAGATCTCGTCATTCCGCGTGGAAGCAAAGGCCTGATAGATTTCGTAAGGAAGAATGCGTTGGTGCCTGTCATCGAGACCGGAGCCGGCATCTGCCACACTTATTTCGACAAGGACGGGGACATAGACAAGGGCGCAGCCATCATTACGAATGCAAAGACGAGAAGGGTCAGCGTATGCAACGCACTGGACTGCCTTATCATTCATAAGGACAGGCTTTTCGACCTGCCAGGACTTTGCAGCGGGGTAAAGGATGCGGGAGTGACAATTTATGCCGACGAGGCCGCATACGCCGCCTTAGAGGAGAATTATCCTGCCGTACTGCTCAAACATGCGGATGAAAGCAGTTTCGGTACCGAATTCCTGGACTACAAGATGGCCGTAAGGACCGTGGACAGTCTTGACGAAGCCCTCGGACATATCGCCAGGTATTCTTCAAAGCACAGCGAGTGCATTGTATCCGAAAATGCCGGGACTGTCGACGAGTTCCTGAAAAGAGTGGATGCAGCCTGCGTATATGCCAATGTATCCACCGCATTCACCGACGGCGCACAGTTCGGTTTCGGTGCCGAAATAGGCATCAGTACCCAGAAACTGCACGCCCGCGGCCCCATGGCCCTCCCCGAACTGAACACCTACAAATACATCATCACCGGCAGCGGCCAGATCCGCCCGAAATAGACCGCAGCCCGTCCTGTGTAAAGAATTTACCATGATATCCGACTTCGCCGTGAAAATATCCGACCGGGAACTGTGGCTCATGCTGAAATCCGGAGAGGACAACGCTTACAGATACCTTTACAGGAACTATTACCCGGCCATGTGCGCGGCCGCGTACAGCTACGTAAAGGACAGTTTCGTCAGCGAATCCCTTGTAGACGATGTCATTTTCCACATCTACGAGACGAGGGACAGGATAGACATTGCCTCTTCCCTTAAACAATACCTGCTCATAAGCGTCCGGAACAAATGTATGGAATACATGCGGAGTGCGGCCATTGCCCGGAGGGAAACCATAGCCGACTGCGAAAACCGCAAATATCACAGGAACCTGGACGACAGCGCGGAGGAATACGTCATCGGGAAGGAGCTGTACGAACTCCTGCTGAAAGCCATTGACTCGCTTCCTCCCGAGACCAAAAGGGTATTCGAACTGAGCCGGTTCGAGGGATATTCATACGAAGAAATCGAACGCGAACTGGGCATCTCTGTAAATACTGTGAAGTACCACATGAAAAAGGCCCTGGCCATACTGCGCACGCAGTTCTCGGAATACGCGCTGGCACTGCTGCTGCTTTTGCTGGTATCTTCCCCTCCCCCAGGCATGACGTCAGGGGACATTTCGGGACGCTGTCCTGAAACCGGCTCATTTTTCCGATAATTCCACTACCCGGAAACCTTCCCCGTTCATCTTATGTAAAGAAAAACTTTACAGGAGATGGATCAGGAAACTGTCGCGAAGTTAGTATTCGACATATTTTCGAAAAAATCCAAAGTAGCCGAAAAATTCGACTCTTCGCAGGCATATAAGCGGTTCCTGCTGCGGAAACGGGCGGCATCCGGGAAAAATCCCGTACGGGAAAGACGCGCTGCGGCAAAGATTTTCTATGCCGCGGCGGGATTCTGTCTTGTCTGCATGATTTCCGGCATTGCATACGGTCTGCTGAAGCGACCGGCATCAGAAACCGGCGTCATTGCCTGCCAGACCATAGATGTCCCTGAAGGCTCGAGAGTGCAGATACTCCTGCCTGACAGTACCGTCGTATGGCTGAACGGAGGTAGCAGCCTTAGCTACGGCTCCGACTTCTGCCGGGACGGACGACGGATAACATTTTCCGGAGAAGGCTTTTTCGATGTACATAAAGACCCGGAATCGGCATTCGAGATACACTCCGGGGAAACAAGTGTGAAAGTATTGGGGACAAAGTTCAACTTCAGGAACTACACCGATGAAGACGAGGCCTCTCTCGCACTGCTCGAAGGCAAGGTGGACTTCTCCGTCACGGCTGACAACGGGAACACGGCCGCATCCGTCATTCTCTCCCCCGA
Organism: uncultured Bacteroidales bacterium; assembly: GCA_944322805.1. Taxonomy (GTDB): domain Bacteria; phylum Bacteroidota; class Bacteroidia; order Bacteroidales; family UBA932; genus Cryptobacteroides. Next base: position 9,952 of record CALUQC010000097.1, read on the forward strand.
CCAGATAATAAAATTCGACAAGACCCGCCGGAACTACAGAATCGAAGATACCGACGCTTCCTATTCGGACGAATGGATAGACGGAGGATTCTATTTCCACGGCGAAACTCTCGGACACATTGTCTCGACACTCAACCATTATTTCGGCACCGACATCAGCATCATGGACGAATCGTACAGGTCCAGATGCTTCTACGGATATTATTCCGCTAAAAACGGAGTATGCGACATACTCGAAAAGCTGTCGACAGGGTCCTTCGGATACACGGACTACGGCAGCGGACACATAATCATACGGCAAAACTGACTACATGACAACAAAGACTAAATAACTGTTCTCGCTTTATGAATCTTATAAAACAAGGAATCCCGCACCGGATATACTACATCCTGTGCATCTGTCTGGCCGGACTGCTCGGCCTGCGGCAGACTCCCTCGTATGCGGACACGGTATTCGATGACATAAGGAAAACCGTCAGCATACATCTCGACAATGCGACCATTGACAAGGTATTCGAGGAAATCAAGGCCCAGACGCCCTACACTTTCGGCTTCGAATCTTCGGTCCTGGACGTTTCGGAAAAAGTATCGGTAAATGTGGACAATGCGCCCATAGGGGCCGTTCTCAGCCAGATACTCGAGGGAAAAGACGTCGAGTTCGAAATCAAGGACAACCATATCTACATTTTTAGGCCGCGGCCGCAGAATGAGGAGAACGCCCAGCGGACCGTCTACAGCGGGACCGTAGTGGACGACAAGAACGAGCCGGTACCGGCGGCCACTCTGATTAACTCCACCACTTCGGAAACCTTCATAGCAAGCTCTTCCGGCGAATTTTCCATCACGGCGACAGAAGGAGACAAAATCATAGTGTCGTCCCTGGGTTTCGAAGATGCCATGGTCACCCTTTCCGGAAACAGGAAATTCGACATAGTAATGAAGCCTGATACGGAACTGCTCGAGGAAGTGGTGGTTATCGGCTACGGTACGGTGAGGAAAAAGGACCTGACCTCTTCCATATCGAAAGTATCGGCCGAAAGCATAGAAAACATGCCATCGACATCCATATTCAACTCCCTGCAGGGGAAAATGCCGGGAATACAGGTATCATCCACATCAGGACGTCCAGGCTCAGGAATGAGGATAAGAATCCGCGGTGTCGGGACCATAAACAACAACGAACCGCTGTACATAGTGGACGGTATGCCTGTAAGCAATATCGAATTCATAAATCCGAATGAAATAGAATCCATCGAAGTCCTGAAGGATGCATCATCGGCAGCCATCTACGGCTCGCGCGCGGCCAACGGTGTCGTGATGGTCACGACCAAAAACGGCGACAGCCTCGGAGGAGCGCCCGTCATAGAAGTCTCGGCATACGGCGGACTCTCGAAACCGGTAAGGGAACTCGAGGTCGCGGATGCGGATGAATACCTCTCCTTCATGGAGACGATGAACGGAACGAACAGCCCTATTTTCAAAAAGGTGCAGGAGCAATACAACAAGGGCTACAACACCAACTGGTGGAAAGAAATCAACAGAAAGCAATCCTGGGTACAGAACTATGACCTCTCCGTTTCCGGAGGTGCCAAAAACCTCAGCTACTTCCTTTCCGCCGGATATCTGGACCAGGACGGCATCGACAAGATGAGTTCATACAACAAACTCTCCGTCAGGCTCAACACCGAGTACAAGCTGAAGAAATGGCTTACCATAGGAGAGACATTCGGCATCATAAGGGAAAACATCAAGGGCCAGGGAGACAGCGGCAAGACAGGCTTCGTGGCTTCGGCCGTGAATGCGGACCCTCTTTTCCCCGTCATAGACGAAAACAAACACGACTCGAATCCGCTGAACAACTACGGATGCAGCGAGTTGTCCAACGTCAAGAATCCGGTAGCCATCCAGGACAGGTACAACCAGGGCAGAAACGGCGTGCAAAGGATGTCCTTCATCGGCAACGCATACGCCCAGGTGAATATCCTGGACATGATTTTCGTCAAAAGCACATTCGGATTCGAGATAAAAAGAGACGACCAGCACAATTTCTCGCCGGTATACTATCTGAATGTCGAAGACTTCAACGAAGAGGCCAATGCCTGGAAACAGTTCGAGAAGACGGACAATATCAACTGGCTGAACACCGTCAACTTCAACAAGCTGATAGGCAACCACTCCATAAACGCCATAGTCGGCGTACAGATGGAACTGAGCAACTACGAGTATCTCAGCGGACTGAAGTTCGGACAGCCGAACAACACCCCGAATTTCCAGTGGATAAGTTCGGGAACCGGCGGTGACGAAACATACGGGGTCGGCTCCGAAAGCGCCCTGCTGTCCTATTTCGCCCGAATCAACTACAGCTGGCACAACAGATACCTGATATCGGCCTCCGTCAGACGCGACGGCTCGTCCAACTTCGCTCCTTCGAAAAGATGGGGCACCTTCCCTTCCGTATCCGGCGCATGGAGAATTTCAGAAGAACCGTTCTTCAGAAACCTGCGTGCCGGCTGGGTCGACCAGATAAAGATAAGGGCAGGCTGGGGACAGCTCGGAAACCAGCGCATCTCCTCCGACGCATACAACACCTACGTCAGCGGAGGAATAGACAAGGAATTCGTCTTCAACGGGAACGATCCGTCGGTAGGCTACGGGCCGTCGAATGCCGGCAATCCGGACGTCTCCTGGGAACGCACCGAATCCGTCAACATCGGACTCGACCTGAATCTGTTCAAGGACAGGCTGTCCCTCACCGCAGACTATTACATCAAGAACACCAAGGGAATGCTCATCCAGCTTCCGGTATCCGAGATATTCGGCACCTTCTCTCCGTGGGAAAACCTCGGAAAGGTAAGGAACACCGGATGGGAGCTTCAGATAGACTATGCGGATGCGATACGCGACTTCAGCTGGGGAGCAAGTTTCAACATATCCTCGTACCGGAACAAAGTCATAGACCTCGGAGGAGCGCTTCCTTACGTGGACACCATCGGTGACGTAGGGGTAAGCGGATTCTGCAGGACCGTCGAAAACATGCCGATAGGCTATTTCTACGGCTATGTGACAGACGGTATTTTCCAGACCCCGGCAGAAGTGGCAAGCTACGTGAACGACAAGGGCGAACTTTACCAGCCGAAGGCCGAGCCGGGAGACTTCCGCTTCAGGGATGTGAACAATGACGGGACGATAGACGACAACGACAAGACCATGATAGGCAGCCCGCACCCGGACCTGATGCTCGGACTGAACCTGAATTTCTCCTACAGGAACTTCGATTTGGAGGCATCGTTCAGCGGCGTGATAGGGAATGACATATTCAACGCCTTCAAGGCCATCACATACCAGCCGGTAGGATACAGGAACATCTGCAAGGACGCGATTTACAGCGCATGGACAGCCGGAAGCGGCATAAACGACGTCCCGAGAATCACGAGTTCGCAGAACAACGACAACTACAGGGTTTCCAACTTCTACGTAGAGGACGGCTCGTATTTCAGGCTGAAAAACCTGCAGATAGGCTATTCGCTGGCCCGCAGGCACTGCGAAAAGATACGTCTGAAAGGACTGAGGATATATCTCTCAGCATACAACCTCTTCACCGTGACGTCATACAGCGGTCTCGACCCGGACATATCATCCACAAACGACAGGACAAACGGAGTGGACGTAGGCAACTACCCGCAAATGAAAACAGTACAATTAGGCGTCAATCTGAAATTTTAACTGTCAAGGCAATGAAACCATATACTATCATCATACTTCTCATGTTTTCCCTGCTGTCGGCTTCCTGTTCCGATTTCTGGGACAAGGAGCCTCAGGGAGTCTTCACATTGGATTCGTACTATCAGACATCCGATGAGATACTTACCGGAGTGACATACTGCTACCAGGCACTGTGGCTGCAGGAATTCCAGTCCGGAAGGTTCATGGTCGGGAACATCATGACCGATGACGCGGCCAAGGGCGGCCCTGTCAACGAAGGTGTGGATATCATAAACTGCGTGGCATTCAACATCTTGCCGAACACCAGCCTGGCCGACCGTTTCTGGAGCAACTGCTACACCGGTCTCACACGCTGCAACCTGATGCTGGACATCATCTCCAAACGGGAATTTTCTGAAGAAAACCCTGTCGGATACGACCTCAAAAACCGTATGGAAGGAGAGCTTAAGTTTCTCCGCGCCTTCTTCTCGTACTATCTCGTGACGGTTTTCGGGGAAGTGCCTTATTTCACCAGGCCTACGGTGAGCAATCTGACCCCGGACCTGTATGAAAGCAAGGACAGGAGTGTCATCTGGGAACAGATAGTCAGAGATCTGACCGACGCCATCTCATATCTTCCGAAAAAGGACGAGTACGAAGCCGCTGACCAGGGCCGGGTGACCAAGGGTGCTGCGCAATTCCTGCTCGCGCGGACCTACCTGTTCAACAAAAGATACGATGAAGCAGCCGTGGTCCTGCGTGCTCTGATAAAGGAAGACCACTACAGCCTGTGCCCTGACTACAAGGATATCTTCGCCAAGGAAAACGAATTCAGCACGGAAAGCATCTTCGAGATTCCGTTCGGCGAGCAGGAATTCTGGAGGACTCCCGGCTCCGGAGGGCACGGACAGGTGATGACCCAGTTCCAGACCAGCCGGTCGGACGGAGGCTGGGGCTATAATGTCCCTACACAGGACCTCGTGGATGAATTCGAGGAAGGGGATCCGCGACTTATCTACACTGTCATCTACCCCGACGACGAGTTCATGGCCGGAGCCAAGCAGAAGGACGACACCTCTAAATACGGCTATTTCAACAGGAAAATATTCCTCCCGACCGGACAGCGCGAGCCTGTAGGCAACGTGGATTTTCATCTCAGGATGTTCAGACTGGCCGATGCCTACCTGATGTATGCAGAGGCATCCACCCTCGGGACTGCCGAAAAGAATACGGATGAAGCAATACATTACCTGAACGAAGTCAGGAAACGGGCCAATAATTCGACAAAGACAGACCCGCTGAGAGTGGTCCAGTCAAAGACCATCGCGGATGTACAGCTGCCTGAAAGGGAATATACCACTGATGAACAGCTTTTAGAGGACATAAAGCACGAGCGCAGGGTCGAACTCGCCATGGAAGATATCCGCTACTGGGACCTGCTCAGATGGGGAGACATAGAGGAGACTATGAAAACATACTGGCAGAACTGGAAAGACAAGGCCACTTCCGACGGAGTGCCTGACGAAAAAGGCAGGGATGTGTCGGAATGGATATCCAGATTCCCTGACGGAGTTTACCCGGTCTTCCCTGTGCCGCAAACCGCCATTATCAACTCCGACAACCAGATAACACAGTCAAAATACTATTAATCACTTTTTGAATTAATGACATTATGAAAACAGCAAAACTACTGTTAGTGGCATTGGCAATAGGAACATCTGTCATTGCCTGCAAAAAAGACGACGGAAAGACCGATACAGTCCCGACACCTGAACTGAATTATCTGACACCGGAATCAGGCTCTCCCGGAGACATAGTGAAAATAGTCGGAAACAATTTCAGTCTGAAGACAAACGAGAATACAGTGAATTTCGGCGATGTGCAGTCGACGATAGATTTCGCATATACCGATACGCTCATCGTCCGTGTCCCTACCGGAGCGGGAAATGAAGTGTCGGTGACCGTAAACGGTGTGGCGGCAAACAAGACCCTGAATTTCAACTATCAGGCTTCATGGGTGCTCTCCTCGCTGACCAACATGGCTTCGGGCATGATGCAAGGTCCTTCTACTCTCGCAGAAGCCACATTCCGCTATCCGATGAATCTCTGCTGCGATGAAAACGGAAACATCTACGTAGCCGAGCAGTGCACGCATACCATAAAGAAAATCTCCATAGAAAACAACACCGTGGAAATATTCGCCGGAAAATACATCGATAACGATGAATGGGGTGCAAATACCCATTACAGCGACGGTGCGGCCCTCGAGGCTGAATTCAACCGTCCTATGGACATAGCATATGCAGGAAACAACACTTTCTATGTAGCCGACTTCGCAAACAACGCCATCCGTAAAATCAGCAACGGACAGGTCACTACGATAGGACAGAGACGTTTGAACGACAATGACTGGGAGAATGTCCAAATGTACGAAAATACTGATTTCAAGATGTCTCTCGATGATTTCAAATTCACACGCCCTACCGGACTGCTTTACGACAAGGAAAACAATGACCTGTACGTATCTTCCGAATCACACTACGTAGTCAGAGTGGATTTCGATGCGAATGAAGTGGAACTCTATGCCGGAAAACCTTTTGACGCAGGTCAGGTCGACGGTGCCCGTCAGGAAGGAAAGATGAACGGACCGAGAGGAATGGCCTTTGACGATGCCGGAAACCTCTATGTAGCCAACGAATACGGAAACTGGATATCCAAAGTGGACAAGGACCACAATCTGACAGTATTTGCCGGCTCGACTAATGCCGGCTCAAAAGACGGCAGCGCAACTGAAGCCCTGTTCAATCAGCCTCAGTACATGATTTACTTCGAGAACTCGCTCCTGATATCCGATTTCAAAAGCCACGCTATCCGCAGGATTTCCATAGAAGACGGTACCGTATCCACCTGGGCCGGATACCTTGAATACAACGACGTCAAGGACGGAGGTCTGTCGGAATGCCGTGTATCATATCCTGTCGGACTCTGCTACTCATATGACGGGGAATCCATCTATATGACGCAGACCGAAACCTACGAGGGCATCCGTGTATTCAAATTCGAATAGGACATGATGAAATTTTCAAAGATGATGTTCATTGCCGCAGCTGCATTCGCTCTCGCAACATGCAGCTGCGACAAAAAAAATGACGCCGCTCCCGTCACCGAAGGTCTCGTCGCCGACGCCACCATCCCGGGAAACTATATAAAGGCCGTATTGCCGGACCTGACCAATCTCGTCAGGAATCCATGCACGGGCTGGGCCATCTATTGCGACGGCTACATTCCGCTGCCGGAGCAGTATTTCGACCAGATGGAAGAATGCGGAGCGCTCGATTATGCCACGCATCTGTACATACGTTTAGGCTGGGCGGATCTGGAGCCGAAGGAAAGAGAATATGCCTGGGTGTACAACGACAAATTCAAACGGCTCATCCAAGGTGCCAAAGACAGGGGATTGAAGCTCGCGTTCAGGGTGTATTATGACAACACCGACTACACGAGAACCATATCACCGGAATATCTGAAGGATGCAGGAGCCGAAGGTTTCGAATCGAATACAGGTTTCTGGTCCCCTTACACAGATGACCCCGTATTCCTCGCAAAATTGGAGAAGTTCATAAAGGCCATGGCCGAAGAGTTCAATGACCCGGACGTAGTGGATTTCGTGGACGGATACAATGTCGGGAAATGGGGTGAAAGTTTCGGAGCTACGTACAAGGACCCGTCCAGAAAGGATGAAATCCTCTATAAAATCACGAAAATGTACGCCGACGCCTTCTCCAAGGTGATATGTGTCATAAATGCGCACTCGGACATCGGAAATCCCCAGATACAGAAAGTCCTTGACGACTATGATTTCGTGACCCGCCATGACGCATATGCGAGCACGGTGTGGCTGGCGCAGCCTCAGAGGCAGCTCATAAAGGACAATTTCCCGAAACGGTTTACCATAGCGGAATCCATGTACTGGTTCAGCCAGGGTCTCGACACCGATATCCCCATGAAGGACGGATTCAAGGACTGGAGAGAAGTCATGGAGTACACCATGAAGGATGCAGAGGAAATGCGTGCCAACACGCTGGATCTTAGGAATTACGATGAAGCCAACCGGCTCTGGATAGCACAGGCTGAAGACCTCGTGAAGAAATTCATGACGGAAGGCGGCTATCGTTTCACGCCGACGAAAATCTCGTTTCCTGTCAAGTTTTCAGCCGGTTCCACTGTAAAGTTCTATCACGAGTGGCAAAACTGGGGCTGGGGCGTGTGCCCGAACAACAATTCCCACTGGGGACATAAATACAAGGTAGCATTCGCGCTTCTCGACCCCGAGACAAAGGCCGTACGCGACATTGCCGTCGACACGGCTTCAGAGCCGTCCGAATGGCTCATGGAACAGAGCGTACCGTACGATTTCGAGACCTCGTTCCAAAATGCCGGCAAAGGTCAGTATCTTCTTGCCATAGGCATCGTGGACACCTCCAAGGATATCCTCGCACCAGGTCTCAACCTCGCTGTCAGGGACACCTCCACCCTCTCCGGAGGCTGGCTGGTAGTCAACCCTGTCATCGTCGAATAGCAGCCCTCCCCATCCTGCCCGAAAACAACGAGGACGAACAAGGAATTAAATCTCACATTCAATTCCTCATTCGTCCTCGTTTATCACATTACACTTCCCTATTCGTCTTTCTCCTGCTCCATGTATGCTTTCAGGAGTTTCTCCTGAACGTCGCCAGGGACAGGCTGGTAATCGGCGAATTCCATAGTGAATGTGGCGCTTCCTGATGTCAGGGAACTCAATGTCGTAGAGTACTTGTAAAGCTCGGCAAGAGGAACACGCGCCTTGACAGTATCGAATCCCCTGTCGCTGCCCATGCCCTCGATGATGGCTCTCCTGTTCTGCAAATCGGACATGCAGGCGCCCATGTATGCACTCGGCGTCATTACCTCCACATTGTATATAGGCTCCATGATTTTAGGACC
>CALUQC010000098.1 GCA_944322805.1 uncultured Bacteroidales bacterium
TGCCTGATGGTCAGACCTGAAACTATATTCCGAACGAGTACAGGTTGATACCGTCGAAAATGCAGCTTGCAAGACCGAGGACGATGATTCCGGCGAGACAAAGCAGCAGGCTCAGCCTCGTGCTGCCGTCACTTCTGAACGTTGCTACCGGAGTGTCGTTCTTGTTGATGAACATGGCCTTGACTATCAGCAGGTAGTAGTAAAGCGAAATCACGGTGTTGATAAGCGCTATGAATACAAGGACGTGGAAACCCTGCTCGAACGCCGCCGCAAAAATGAAGAACTTCGAGAAGAATCCGGCAAACGGCGGAATCCCCGCCAGCGAGAAAAGCGCGAGGGTCATGACTACCGCAAGTTTCGGATTCGTCTTGTAGAGCCCGTTGTAGTCATCCATTCCGATTTTCCCGCCGCAGTTCTGTTCTATCGTGTTTATGACTCCGAATGCAGCCAGATTGGCCACCATGTAGACAAGTACATAGAATACGAGTGTGGTCATTCCGTACGGCGTCCCGCTGATGACGGCCAGCATGATGTATCCTGCCTGCGAAATGGAGGAGAATGCCATGAAGCGCTTGAGATTCTTCTGCCTGAGGGCGAAAAGGTTTCCTATCGTGATGCTCAGGACTATGACTGTCCACAGCAGCGTCTGCCAGTATTCTGTCATCGGTGCGAATACCTTTACGAGTATCACCATGAGCGAGAAGGCTGCCGCGGCCTTTGACACCACTGAAAGATAGGAAGTGACGGTGGTCGGCGCTCCTTCGTACGTATCGGCAGTCCAGAGATGGAACGGCACGAGCGAGAGCTTGAATCCGAGCCCGGTGAAGAAGAAAGCCAGTGCAAGTATCTGCAATGCGCTTCCGTCGATTCCGGCAGTCATGTCGTCGAAGTAGAGAGTGCCGGCAGTCCCGTACAGGAAAGATATGCCGTAAAGCATCAGTCCGCTCGCAAACAGTGCGCTCAGTATGAATTTAGCTCCGGCTTCGGCCGAGTTATGCTTGTATTTGTCGAATGCCACAAGGCAGGCCATCGGCACGGAAGCGAGTTCGAGCCCGATGAAAAACATCATGAAATGTCCTGCGCTGACCATGAAATCCATACCTATCAGCGTACTCAGGGTCAGGACATAGAATTCTCCCCGCTTGATTTCCGTATCCGCCTGTCCGAGCCATTTGTCTGCCTGCAGGAACACTATGAGCGTTCCGATGGCCAGCAGGCTTTTCACTATGCCGGCTATCGGGCTGTAGACGTACATCCCTCCGAAGATTTCTGCGGTTTCCTTGTGGTAGGGAAAGACGGTCGCGCAGATAAAAAGCAGGAGGAGCGTGCACATTACCCCGTGGAAATGGCGGCGTCCGCGTTTGCCTGCTGCCAGGTCGTACAGCAAAGCCGCTACCGTCACCCCGATAAGGGCGATTTCAGTGTACATGTATGAGAATATTGCCGAGTAGTCCATATCAGTTCAGAATATGTGAAATTACAGGTAAAACACTTTCGCTTATCATGTCGCTCATCCACAGAGGGAAGAGGCCGAGACCGGCAATGGCTGCAATCAGCACTATTACGGCCACCTTTTCATCCCAGGTGGCATCCGTAAGTTTCAGGTGCTCCGGGTTGGTGCATGTGCCGTAAAGGATTTTGCCTACAAGCCGCAGAATGTAGACGGCGGTGATGACGATGGACGTGCAGGCGATGACGGTGACGACACGGTGGAACACGTCGTTGTCCATGAACGCTCCGTTGAAAATCGTCATTTCAGCCACGAAGCCGCTCAGGCCTGGAAGCCCGAGGTTGGCAAGTCCCGCTATCACGTAGCAGACCGACAGGAACGGCATTATTTTCATCAGGCCGCTCAGTTCGCGGATGTCCCTCGTGTGCGTCCTGCCGTAAATCATTCCGATAAGGGCGAAGAAAAGCGCCGTCATGAGGCCGTGGCTGAGCATCTGGAGGACCGCACCGGTGGCGGCGGTGGAATTCATCATGAGAATGGCGAAAAGCACCAGGCCGCAGTGCGATACCGATGAATATGCGTTGATGTATTTGAGGTCCGTCTGGACGCATGCTGAAAATGCTCCGTACACTACCGAAATGGTGGTGAGGATGATGAAAATCCAGCTAAGTTCCTGTGCCGCGTCCGGGAGGAGATACATTGCGATGCGGAAGCATCCGTATCCTCCGAGCTTCATGAGCACTCCGGCGTGGAGCATCGAGACTGCCGTAGGCGCCGAAGCGTGGCCGTCAGGACTCCATGTGTGGAACGGGAACAGGGCTCCGAGCACGCCGAAACCGATGAACACTATCGGGAACCATATTCTCTGCATGCTTTCCGGTATGTTGTGCAGGGCGGCTATTTCATTGATGTTCATTGTCGTTGCCCCGGCACCGAAATAAATGCCGAGTATTCCTATAAGTATCAGCGCCGACCCTCCCATCAGCATCAGCGTCAGTTTCATGGCCGAATATTCCTTGCGTCCGGTACCCCATACGCCTATCAGCAGGTACATCGGAATAAGGGCCACTTCATAGAACATGAACATCGTGAACAGGTCCACGGATATGAAGAAGCCGAAGACTCCGACGCTCAGCAGGCAGAACCATATGAAAAACTCCTTGACGCCGGAGTCCATTTTCCAGGATGCGAACGTGCCTGTGAAGACTATGATGGCTGAGAGCAGTATCATGGCTACGGAAATGCCGTCCACGCCTACCGCATATTCTATGTTCAACGGCTTGTACCAGGTGAGGCTGTCGGTCAACAGCATCTCGGCAGTCTGCCCGTCGGCCCTCATGCCCAGGTAGATGCATACGAGGGCGATGGCAAGCCCCAGCAGCAGTGAAGCGCCGCTGACCATGACCGCAAGAATCTGTTTTCTGCTTCTCGAAATCCACAGCCCGAGCATCATCAGCAACGGAATAGCCGGGAAAAGTGACAGTATATTCATAATTTCAATGTCGAATTTATCGTTTCCAATATCAGATAAGCAGAAGTACGATCGTTATGCCGAGGGCACCTCCGAGAAACCATATGCCGTATCTCTGGACATATCCGCTCTGCATGCCCTTGATAAGCCAGGATACCTTGTTCGAAATCCACGCGAGAAAGTTCATGAAGCCGTCCACGACGTGCCTGTCAAACCATGCAATCGGAGTGGAAATGCACGCGAAGATGATTCTGTGCGTGACGAACTGGTAGATTTCGTCAATGTAGAATCTGTGGTATGCCGCCTTGTGCAGCCCGCTGAAACGTGTGGCGAGACTGTCGGCCACCTTCCTGTCTTCACGCATGTACATCCATGTGGCGATGGCGATTCCGACCGCCGCTACGCAGAGGCTCGTGGCGGCCACCTTCCAGTCGATATGGATATGGTATGCCTGCCCGTTGCTGCTGACGAATTCTCCGAACGGAATCCATCCGGCAGCCAAAGTCACCAAAGCGAGGAAAACCAACGGCAGTGTCATGGTGAGCGGTGCCTCGTGCGGCTTGTGCGCTGCATGGAGCTCCTTGTTCTCCCTGCCCCAGAATATGTTGTAGTACAGCCTGAACATGTAGAATGCCGTAAGTCCGGCAATGAATGTCATCACCCATCCCATAACCGGGCTGAAGGCGAAGCAGGCTGCCAGTATCTCGTCTTTCGAGAAGAAGCCGCTCAGCGGCCATATTCCCGCGATGGCGAGACAGGCGACAAGGAAGGTCAGGTGCGTTACCGGCATGTATTTCCTGAGTCCGCCCATTGCCGACATCTCGTTCGAGTGCACCGCATGTATGATGCATCCGGCTCCGAGGAACAGCAGCGCCTTGAACATGGCGTGCGTGAAAAGGTGGAACATGGAAGCCATGTAGCCGAGTCCTCCCGCATGAGGATCTGCGGAAGTGCAGACTCCGAGAGATACTATCATGAAGCCTATCTGGGAAATGGTGCTGAATGCAAGCACCCTTTTTATGTCGCTCTGCACGCAGGCTACTACAGCCGCATAAAGTGCGGTGAACGCTCCTACATACGCCGTGATGTGAAGCACTTCAGGCGCATATCCGATAAACAGAGGGAACATCCTTGCCACCAGGTAGACTCCGGCCACGACCATTGTCGCCGCATGAATGAGTGCGGAAACCGGTGTAGGGCCTTCCATGGCATCCGGCAGCCAGATGTGCAGAGGGAACATCGCGCTTTTTCCCGCACCTCCGATGAACATCAGCCCGAGGGCGAGCGGAAGGAATATCTTGGCCGTGCCGATTACTTCCGCATCAGGGGTGAACGAGAATGAGCCAGTATAGAAACCGTAGACAAGTATGCCTATCAGGAAGCCCAAATCTGCGAAACGGGTCACGATGAATGCTTTCTTGGATGCCGCTACAGCCTCTTTTTTAGTGTAGTAGAAGCCTATCAGAAGATATGAGCTGACGCCGACAAGTTCCCAGAAGATGTACATCTGGAAAATATTGGTAGCCACGACCAGTCCGAGCATGCTCATCGTGAAAAGGGAAAGGAACGAGTAATATCTCTGGAATCCGGTTTCCCCCTTCATGTACCCGAAAGAATAGATGTGCACCATGAATGAGACCGTGGATATGACTACGAGCATCATCACGGATATCGGGTCGAGCAGGATGCCGAGATCTATGTGGAGGCTGCCGCCGAAGGGAAGCCATTCGGTGTTCCACGGTATGACGGTCTCATATATCCCGTCGGCGTTCCTTCCGGCGCCGAAATACGAAAATGCTGTCCAGTAGCTCAGCAGGGCGACGATTCCGGTCACGGCCGTGCCGAACGCTCCGGCAGCCACGGGTTTCAGCCTGGTCCCGAGCAGTCCTGTCAGAATGAAACTGATTAAAGGAAGCAGAAGTATCAATACTGTATATTCCATGTCGTCGAATTTATTACCACTTCATCTTGTTCAGATTCTTCACCTGGATGTTGCGCATGTTGCGGTAGATGTTTATGATGATGGCTATGGCCACTGCCGTTTCCGCCGCGCTTATTCCGATGGCGAAAAGCGCGAAGAAAAACCCTTCAAGCTGCCCCGGAAAGAGAAAGCGGTTGAAGACTACGAAGTTTATGTCTACGGAGTTGAGTATAAGTTCCACTGAAATCAGCATGGCCAGCAGGTTGCGGCGCGTAAGGAAGCCGTAAATGCCGACGAACATCATTATCGTGGATACTATAAGATAATATTCCATATGTACCATACAATATCCTCCTTATCTTTTGCGGGCTATCATTATTCCTCCTATGATACAGGCCAGAAGCAGGATGCTTATCACCTCGAAAGGAAGCACGTATCCGTATTTGCCGGCGCTCATCAGAGCTGTTCCTATTTCCTTTACAGGCAGCTCCCCGTGTTCGAATACCTGGTTCAGGAACTTGTGCTTGAGCATCACGAACAGGCATATGCCCAATGCGGCAACGGCAGCTGCGAGACCTGCGATGAATTTTCCCTTTTTCAGCTTCTCGGCCTGGTCTCCTTCGCTGGACGTCAGCAGTATGGAGAATACGTAAAGCACCGTGATGCCTCCCGCATAAACCAAAAGCTGCACTGCCCCGAGAAACGAGTAGTTGAGCTGGAAATATATTCCTGCCGTACCTATCAGGACGAACAGCAGGTATGTCGCTGCCCTCAGAATGCGTTTCGTGGTGACGGCCAGGATGGCGCTGACCACGATGAACAGGGCAAGCACTGCAAATACGATCAGATCGAGTGTTATGTTCATAGCTGTTGCTTGTTCAGAGTTTTGACGAGTTTGCTTCTTGTGAATACGGCGTGTTCGAAATCCGTATCGAACCTGATGGCGTCATGCGGGCATGCATTGACGCACAGGTGACAGAACATGCAGGACCCGAGATCGTATTCGTATTTTACAAGACGTTTCTTGGGTTTCCCCGTCTGCGGGTCCGCTGCCGTTTCGGTGGTGATGCTTATCGTCCCGTTCGGACATGCCATCTGGCAGAGTCCGCATGCGATGCATTTGTCGGGATCAGGCATTACAAGTTCTCCGCAGAATCTGTCGTACATTTTCAGGGACGCCCTGTTCTCAGGATATTGTTCGGTGATCTTTTTCGTGAAAAACTCCCTGAAAGTCACTTTCATTCCTGTCAGAAGCGATCCGAGTCCCCTGAATAGACCTTTTATATATCCCATGATTAAAAATGCAATTTGAATACAACTACAATGACCATCAGAAGCAGGTTGGCAAGACCTATCGGCACCAGATATTTCCATTCGAGCGTCAGTATCTGGTCTATTCTCAGTCTCGGGAACGTCCATTTTATCCACATCAGCAGCCAGATGATGAAGAATACCTTGGCAAAGAACCAGATGAATCCCGGAATGGCGTCCATCACCGCGTTGAATCCGTCAAGGCCCGGCAGGTGAAGCGGCATCCAGCCCCCGAGGAAAATGGTGGCAGCAATGCTCGATATTACGAAGAGATTTACGAATTCCGCCACGTAGAACAGTCCGAAGTGCATTCCGGAGTATTCCGTATGGTAGCCTGCCGTGAGTTCGGATTCGGCTTCAGGCAGGTCGAAAGGCCCTCTGTTGACCTCCGCGTTTCCTGCTATCAGATAGATGACGAATGCTATCAGAGCCGGTATGTGGCCCTTGAATATGAACCATCCGTCAGCCTGCCGCATCACTATTTCGGAGAACTGCATCGTGTCCGTCAGCACTACGATGGTGAGGATGGAAAGTCCTACGGAAAGTTCGTAGCTGATCATCTGCGCTCCGCTTCGCATGGCTCCGATAAGGGAGAATTTGCTGTTTGAACTCCATCCGGCAAGCAGGATGCCCACAATGCCTATGGATGAAGCGGCCATGAAGAACAGGACCCCGACATTGAAATCCAAAATCTCGAGACCCCGGCTTATCGGGATGCAGGCGAATGCCGTCACCGATGCTATGATCACGATGTACGGAGCGAGGTTGTAGAGGAACTTGTCGGAATGCCGGATGGTGATGATTTCCTTGGTAAGCATCTTGAAGACGTCGCAGATGACTTGGACGCTGCCCCACGGACCTACCCTCTGCGGCCCGAGACGGCACTGGAATGCCGCGCAGACCTTGCGTTCCATGTAAATCATTATGATGGCCACAATCACATACAGCAGCAGAAGACATATCCCGATGATGACGCACTCGAGAAAGATCGCGAGCGGCTCGGACATCACCGACGTGAACTGTGTGTGTATCCAGTTTGTTATTATACCGAAATCGAACATACTCTGTATTTCTTTTATCTGTCAATGTCAGGGATTACATAGTCGAGGGTGCCGCCGATGGCTATCAGGTCGGCTATCTTGACATTTCTTGCTATCGTATCCACGCAGGCTACGAGCGGCAGTCCGGTAGAGCGGAACTTCATCCTGTAAGGGAATTTGTCTCCGCGGCTTTCTATGAACACTCCGAATTCCCCGCGGCTGCCTTCCACAGCGGAATACCAGCTTCCGACAGGCAGTTTGATGAGAGGCTTCACCTTCATCTGGTATTCGCCTTCAGGTATGTTGTCGACAAGCTGTTCGATGATGTTCAGGCTCTGCTCTATTTCCTTGACCCTTACCATGTAGCGTGCGAAACAGTCGCCTTCATCGAAGGTGATTTCCTTGAAGTCCACCTTCCCGTACATCGCATAAGGGTGCCTTTTCCTGATATCGCAGGCCCATCCGGAAGCCCTTCCCGTACCTCCGGTCGTCCCGAGGGATATGGCATCTTCGCGGGAGAGCACTCCTGTGCCGACAAGCCGCTGGCGGGCAATGACATTCCCGGTGAAAATCTCGTTGTATTCGTTCATCTTGGGCCTCATGTATTTTATGAAGTCCTTGACTTTTTTCACGAAATCAGGATGTATGTCGGCCTGTACGCCGCCTATGGTGTTGTAAGTCTGGATCAGGCGGCCTCCTGTGGTCTGCTCCAGTATGTCGAGGACTTTCTCCCTGTCCCGGAAGCCGAAGAAAAAGACCGTGAGGGCGCCCATGTCCTGGCAGAGGCAGGAGATGAAAAGCAGATGGGAGTCTATCCTCTGGAGTTCGTCCATTATGGTCCTGATGTACTGGATTCGCTCGGAAACCTCTATCCCGAGAGCCTTTTCAATGCACATGCAGAGGGCATGCCTGTTCTGCATGGCTCCGAGATAGTCAAGCCTGTCCGTGAAACCGAGCGTCTGCGGATAAGTGCTTGATTCGCAGAGTTTTTCAATTCCCCTGTGAATGTAGCCGCAGTGGGCGTCGATTTTCTTTATGGTTTCGCCTTCGAGGGATACCTGGAATCTCAGCACTCCGTGTGTGGCCGGATGCTGCGGACCGATGTTGATGACATATTCCTCTTCCTCAAAGAGCGGATGCCTTTTCAGGATGTAGCTTCCGTCTCCTGTCATTTCATAGCTCGGAGCATCGTCGTCCGACACTTCGTTCTGCATGTTAAGCGGATTAAGGGACATGTCGTAGTCCTTGCGCATCGGATGCCCTTTCCAGTCATCTCTCAGGAAAAGCCTTCTCAGATCGGGATGCCCGATGAATTTGATTCCGAAAAAGTCGTATGCCTCCCTTTCGTTGAAGTTGGCGCCTTTCCACAGGTCACAGACCGAAGGCAGGGCCGCATTGTCCCTGTTCCTGTCTGCCGCGGAAAGCACGATGTTTTCTCCCGTAGCCGTATTTTCAATATGGTAGACGCATCCGAGTCCGTCTTCCCCCCAGTCCATGCCTGTAAGGCTGCGCAGGAAGTCGAAACCTTCCTCGTTCCTGAGATATTCAGCCAGTTTCCTGAATGCGTTTGCCGGTACCTTGAACATGCCGTCACCGGCATCCGACCATTCCGCCGAAGGCTCGATGGCCATGATTCTTTTCTTTATGTCGATGTTGTTGTCCATATTCGGAAGTCATTAAGCCAGACCGGATTCGTCGTATTCCTTGAAGTCTTCGACAGTATTCGTGTCCTCGCGCATCAGCCGTTCGTATTCCTTTTCGCTGATTCCCTTGTTCAGCCCGCCGAGGAACCTCTGGGCTTTTACCTTGCGCTGGAGCTGCATCAGTCCGTAAAGCATTGCTTCCGGTCTCGGAGGGCATCCCGGTATGTAGACATCCACAGGGATGATCTGGTCCACGCCGTTCACCACATGGTAGGATTTCTTGAAAGGTCCGCCGCTGATGGCGCAGCCTCCGGTAGCAATCACGTATTTCGGATCGGCCATCTGGTCGTAAAGCCTTTTCAGCACGGGCGCCATTTTGTGGGTTATGGTGCCTGCCACCATGATGAAGTCCGCCTGCCTCGGGGAAGACCTGGCCACTTCGAATCCGAATCTGGCGAAGTCATATCGCGCGGCTCCCACTGCCATGAATTCTATTCCGCAGCAGCTCGTGGCGAAAGTCAGAGGCCAGAGACTGTTGCTCCGTCCCCATTCTATCACGTCGTCCAAACAGCCCACGATTACGTTGGTCCCGTTTTCGCGAAGCTCCTTGAGCATTCCCTCGATATATTCGTTGTCGTTGAAATCCTCGTATTTCATCGACTTTATCTTGACACTTCTGTTCATATCCATAGTATGATTATTTCCATTCAAGAGCGCCTTTTCTCCAGGCATATGCAAGTCCGAGCACAAGTATCAGCAGGAAAAACAGGATGCTGACCAGTCCGTACATGCCGAGATCCTGTACCACGACGGCCCATGCGAACAGAAAGACGGTCTCGACGTCGAACATGAGAAACAGGATGGCGAACAGGTAGTAACCGACCTTGAACTGCATCCAGGATTTGCCCCTTGTGGGGATGCCGCACTCGTACGGCTCGCTTTTCTGAGGATTGTAGGATCGCGGTGCAATGGCTTTTGCGATTCCTACCGCGGCTGCCACCATGATGACGGCAATGAGAATTACGACAACCAATAATATGAAATTCATATGTTTAGCGTTGATTTTGAAAATCGGGCGCAAATTTACTCAAAAAAAACGGAAAACGGCTAAAAAAATTCGACATTGAAAAAAAGGCTTTGGAAGCGTGCACAGCTGTTTTTTTCCATATTAAGCGTTTAATCCTTCATAACACTGATAGCTCCTTCTACTTTTGCCTCCGAAACGGAAACATGTCTCTAAAGACATTCCGGAAAGAAAAGACAGTTAAACTAAATACAAGGTTATGAGGAGATTGAAAGGATTGTTCGCTCTTATTGCGGTCCTGACTGCCTGCAGCAAGGACGGGACTGGGACTGCAAACCATGCGGAAGACCTCCGGCAGCCGGGGGAAACGGTTTCGCACGGCATGATAGTGCTCGGCGACAGGTTGGAGAATCCGTACACTACCGAAAATGTCCGGGATGCATATACGGCTCTCTATCCTACAAAATCAAGGGATGAAATCGAAACTTCGCATCTGTACGTGCGCTTCCTGCCGGAAAATGAGGAGGAATTCGATCTGCTGACGGAATCCGGGCTGGATCTCGTGGATTATCCGCTCGACTATGAAATATTAGTGGACGGAGACTATTATCATGATCCTTCCGTAGGGGAGGACAATATCACATGGCAGTATGCAGTGGTGCCTGCGGACTATGAGTTCCCGGACGTGAAGCATGAGATCATAGACGAGTGTTTCATCACGGAGACCGAGCCTGTGGTGTCACGGTCCGGCGACGGCATAGACTGGGAGGCCGTGGAAAGGGAGGCTTACCGCCTGTCGGGCAACGGGGACATGCTCGTGCCAGAGAGCCTTACCAGGGCTGGAAAGGTCTGTCCTTCCGGACGGATAACGATAGTGGACGAGGCTGCGAGCGGAGGAAAACCTTTCGGGGTGGCGGGAGTCCGCGTGCGGTGCAATACGTTTGTGAAATTCGCCAATGCCTATACGGACAGGGACGGATATTATTCGATATCCAAGAAATTTTCGGCGAATCTGAAATACCGCCTCGTGTTCAAGAATGAAAAAGGTTTCGCGATAGGTTTCAACCTGATTCTCGTGCCTGCGTCCACATCCGCTTTGGGCAAGGGCCCGGCATCCGGACTCAGCGTCACCATTACCAGGGATTCCGACCGGACTCTGTTCCTGCGTTCCGTGGTGAACAATGCGGCATACGACTATATTTCACGCTGTTCTGCGGACGATATGAATCTGACGCTGCCGCCGGGGGACCTCAGAATCTGGCTTCTTTCGAAATTGGAGGCGAGCAGTGCTATCATGGTCCATCACAAGGTGGCGGTTTCGCATTCTCTTGTCAAGGATTTCCTCGGGTTTTTCGCCACCCTGATTTCATACTTCGCACCGGATGTGACCATAGGGACTGCAAACATGTACAGTTACGCGGATGTCTACAGGACGGTTTGTCACGAACTTGCCCATTGCAGCCATTTTTCCCAGGTGGGGAAGGATTACTGGAACAGATATGTGGAGTATATTCTGAGGGCGTATCTGAAATCCGGAGGCTCGGCATACGGGGACGGCTCTGCGGAATATGCCGGGTATTGCGAGATAGGGGAGATGTGGGCCTATTACCTTGAGAGCGTCATGTACAGGGAGCGGTATGGCGGTCCCATGCCTCAGTTCGGTACGGGCTACTGGTTCAGCCCCCAGATTTTCCGCTATCTGGATGACAGGGGCTTTTCGAGATCGGATTTCCTGTCCGTGATGCAGCCGGATGTCACAAGTGTGGAAGTCCTGCGGGACAGGCTTATGGCCAAATTCCCCGACAGGTCAGGTATGATAAGCCAGGTCTTTGCAAGATACAGGTAAACATGAAACGGTTATCAGTCTTTTTCGCGGCAATACTGGCGGCAGCCGTATTCATGCCCCATACCATGGATGCACGGAAGTTTTCGCTTTCGACGAATGTCCTCGGCTATCTGTATCTCGGCACTCTGAACATGGAGGCATCTTACGGCCTGTCCAGGCACTGGAGCCTGAATGCAGGTGCCAAGTTCAATCCTTTCACGTTCCGGCATCCCCGCAACGGTGCTTCGCTGCAGAGCAGGCAGCAGTCGTACGAACTCGGAGCCAGGCTGTGGCCGTGGCACGTATATTCGGGCTGGTGGGTTTCAGCCAAGGCAAAGTACAAGGAATACAATGCCGGCGGGCTGTTTTCTTCAAGGACCGAGGAAGGCGACGGTTTCGGGATAGGGCTTGCTGCGGGATATTCATACATGGTGCATCCTCATGTAAACCTTGAATTCGGCCTCGGATTCTGGTCCGGAGTGAAGAAATACGCGGTGTACGACTGTCCGTCATGCGGACTTACGACCGAAGCGGGTACCAGGGGCTTTATTCTTCCGGATGAACTGTTATTGTCTGTAGTATATGTTTTCTGACAATGTTTTCTGACATGAAAATATTCCTGACAGCGGCATTTCTGCCTGTCCTGCTGTATTCCTGTTCCTCCATGAGGAGTCATTCATATTTTTCGGATGTGCAGGAGAGGGTGGAGCTTTCCGTGCCCATGGAAAAACCTTTGCCTGAACGGAATGATGCCGGGGATGTTGTGGTGGATTCTGCGGAGGTGTCCGGCGGGCCGGTGATCATGAATGCCATAAGGGACAGCGGGACAGGCGAAATGACTGCTACGGATATTATTGCGGCGTCCAGGATAGTGGCCCGTTTCAGGAACGTGGCCGAGAGGCTGGGCCGGATAACCCTCACGTTTGATGTCATTGTGCCGGAGGCTCTGATATCCTCCGATTTCCAGCTGCGTATTTCTCCGGTCATTGAAGCGAAGGATTCGGAATATCCCCTCGACCCGATTTTCATTACCGGGAAGAATTACAGGAGAAAGCAGTTGAGAGGCTATGAGAGGTACCGGAATTTTTTGGAATCCATCGTGACGGACAGCTCGGCATTCATCAGGATAGAACTTCTGGAGACGTTTTTGAAACGACATTTTCCTGAAACGTTCGCTATGAAGAACGATTCTTCCATCGTGCCGGAGCCCATGGCGGAAAATCTTTTCGGGGTAAACCAGGCCGAGGCCCTTTCCCATTATACCATGCGGGTCCGCAAACGCCGGAATGCCATGAAAATGGAGTCCAGGGACAGGATGTTCGGAAAATATGTAAGGGCTCCTTTTGTCGGAGGGGCGGTGCTGGATACGGTGATGTCCGCGGGAAGCGGCAGCCTGATGTACAGATATACGCATGAGATGCAGTCCTCTCCGGGGTTGAGGAAAGTGTATGTAGGCCTGGAGGGCTCCGTATTCAGAAACGGCGAGAAAGTGGATGAGATGCCTGCGCCGGAAAGCCTGACATTCTACATAAGTTCGCTTTCTTCACTTGCGGACGATACCCCGCGATATGTTTTCAGGGTAGTGGAAAGGGTGGTGACCGACAATACGAACGCGTTCCTCGATTTCGGTCCCGGGAGTGCCGAAATAGACACCCTTTCGGAAGGCAATGCCGCAGAATTGAAGCGGATAAGAAAATGTTTCGACGACATATATTCCCGGAAAGATCTTGTACTGGATTCCATAGTCGTTACGGCATCCTGCTCTCCGGAGGGAAGCTGGACCTATAACAGAAGGCTTGCCGAAAGCCGTGCTGCGGCAGTGAAGTCGTATGTACTGGACAATGTGCGGGGACTCGATGACAGATATGTCCGTTCCATGTCCGTTCCGGAAAACTGGGACCGGCTCTCCCGCATGGCGTCCAATGATTCCATGATATGTCCAGAGAGCGTGGAAGCGATTCTGGCGGCAGCCGTTTCGGAAGACAGGGATGAGGCGGAGAGAAAATTTGCGGCGTTGCCGGAATACAGGTATTTGAGAGAAAAGATATATCCGCGGCTGCGTACCGTTAATTTCAATTTCCACATGCACAGGCCCGGCATGCAGAAGGATACCGTTCATACGACGGAAATCGATACGGTGTACATGAGAGGCGTGGCGGCCTTGAAAAATCTGAATTACAGGGAAGCCGCCGCCGTGTTGAGGCCGTACGGAGACTATAATTCGGCCCTGGCCATGGCTTCTTCAGGCTATGACGAATACGCATTTTCCATATTGGCAGCCATGGAGGAGCGGGATGCAAGGGCCGATTATCTTTATGCAATACTGCTGTCCCGCAGAGGGGATTTCGGCAAGGCTGCCGCATTTTATGAAAAAAGCATGGAAAAGGACCCGTCATTGCGGCACAGGGCGAATCTCGATCCCGAAATGTCCGAGGTGCTGCGGCTGAGGGGAGAATGTGAATACTAACTCTAAATTTAATATATATGTCAATGTTTGTTGAAAAAACTTGTCTTGGGACAATGGTTTTTACTGCGGCATTTTTCGCCGCAATGTCATGCGGGATGGAGGAGCCTGAAACTTCCGCATCCGCCACGCATGAGAAATTCGCAGTGAGCGTTTCGGTACCGCAGCCCGGTACGAAGGTGACGGACATCCCTGATGAAGCCGCCGTAAACGGACTTCAGGTGTTCGTATTCAGGGAAGACGGTACTTTAGACGCTTACGCTTCAGGAAGCGGTACTTCCCTGACGATAGAATGCACGTCCGGAGAGAGGACATTCGCCGCTGTTGCAAACGCACCCGACTTGTCTGACGTGATGTCCATGTCCGAACTGCAGGCGGCGCGGTCCGAATTGTCGGAAAATTCCGGGTCGGGATTCGTCATGTCCGGCTCGGCTGTCCGGACTGTCTCAAAGGCGGATGAAACCGTGGAAATAAACGTGGCCCGCCTCGTGGCGAGAGTGTCCGTAATGAAGATTACCAATGCCCTGTCCGCTCCGGCATATTCCGATACGGACATAAAGTTGAAATGCATGTATCTTTCCAATGTAGCGGGAGACAGGCAATATCTTGCCGCAGGTACACCTGTGAATTGGCTTAACCGCCTAGGCACCAGGACGGATATCCCGGAGCTGCTGTACAGCGGAGACTTGTCCTTCAGCATATCGAACGGCGGAAACTATGATACGGCCCATCATTTTTACTGCTATCCTAATGCTGTCGCCGAGGATTCTTCCGCTCAGGAGTGGTCGCCGCGATATACGAGGTTAGTCATCGTTACGGAAATTGCCGGCAAGACCTATTATTATCCGGTAAGCGTCAGCAACATAGAATCTAATCACCTGTATGAGATAGAGAATGTGCGGATAACGCGTCTCGGCTCCATGTCTCCTGAATTTCCTGTCGAAACAGGCTCGGTATCCATAGCCATAAAGGTGACGGACTGGGAGACGGGAAGCACTACGGACGTGGTTATCTGACACCTGGCATGACAGGCGTCCGGACCGGAATTGTGGAAAATCAGTCTAATCAAATTGTTATGGATAAATGTAGGAGACCGTCTGTCCTGCTGATTGCGGCAACGGCAGTTTTATGTATGGGGTGTTCGATAAAGGAGGACAGGAGTTTATGCCCTTGCGCGCTTGTCCTGGATTTCAGCGGTGTTGCGGAAAATGTCGCGGAGTTTGCGGAAGTGTATATCAGTGCGGCGGACGGTTTCCTTTATTCAGATACGGAAGCATACGCGAACATATGCAGTGATGAGACGGCAGGCTCTGTACGAAGGATTTACAATGCGAAAGTCCCGAAGACATCCTTGTCGCTTTCGGTAGTAAGCGGGGACGGGCATTTTTATTCCCAGGGCAGGGGAATCTCGATTCCTCTCGGAGAGGAATGCCCTCCGGTTTACATGCATTATTCGGAGATGAATGCCGCAATGGAGAAGTATGACGAGACGGTGCGCATGTATAAGGATTATTGCAGGATTACCGTACGGATGCTGTCTGCATCCGGAGATTATCCGTTCAGCCTGACCGTAAAGGGAAATATCTGCGGCTACAGTCCCGACAGGTCTGTAGTGGAGGGAGACTTTTCCTTCACTTTTGTCCCCGCATCCGACGGGACAGGCTCGGTCAGGGTGCCGAGGCAGACCGATGACAGCCTTATCCTGCAGATAAGGGACGGGAACAGGGTCCTGAGGGAATTTGCTTTGGGAGAGTATGTCGCGGAGTCTGGTTATGACTGGGAAGCGGAAAATCTGAGCGATGTGGAAATAGCGATAGACTATGCGAATTCGAATATTACAGTAAAAGTGGAGGGCTGGTCAGATATTTTTGAGTATGATGTTGTGATTTGATTTTGGCATTTAAGAAATTTGTATTATCTTTGCCCCACTTTTCTGAGGCGCAGGTGGCGAAATTGGTAGACGCGCTACTCTCAGGAGGTAGTGCCAGAAATGGTGTGGCAGTTCGACTCTGCTCCTGCGCACAAAAAAAGCGACTGAATTCAGTCGCTTTTTTTGTGCGCTGATGCGCCCGGGTAGACCCCCGCAGCCAGCGGCTGCACCCCGGAGGGGTATTTCGCGACCTGTCGCGGGCCGCAGGCTTTACCCGTGACAAAAAGGGTGTTTTGCGGATAAACAAGGTTATTCCAAAACGGAAGGGGTCGGCTAAAAGGGTAATTTCTTCGTTACGCCTTTTCAGCCGGCCCCTTGCAAATGCGTTCCCGGGATTTACAGTCCTGCCGGATTACCTGATAAACAGCAGTTCGCGGTACTTCGGAAGGGTCCACATCTGGTCGTCCACGATGAGTTCCAGCTTGTCTATGTGGTACCGGATTTCATCAAGGCACGGGAATACGGTGTCGTGATAGGCGATGGCCTTTTCGCGCTCGTCGGTGATGCGGTTGGCTACCTTGCGGGCCTCCACCATCTTGTCAACGTGCTCCTTGATGAATGCCGTGTGAGAGGCGATGGCTTCTATCAGCTCGACATTTCTGATGGTCAGGGCGTCGGCTTTCTCAGCGGAGAAGATCTCGTGCATCTTGTAGACATTGTCTATCAGAGAACTCTGGTATTTGGTAGCCACGGGGACTATGTGGTTGAGGGCCAGATCCCCGAGGACGCGGGCCTCGATCTGTATCTTCTTCGTGTAGGTCTCCCATTTTACCTCGTTCCGAGCCTCGAGCTCCTTCCTGTTCATGACGCCCGTACTTTCCAGCATGTCCACACTTTCGTTTGTGAGATAATTGTCGTAGATCAGCGGCACGCTCGTCTCGCAGTCGAGTCCCCGGCGCTGTGCCTCGGCCTTCCATTCGTCGCTGTAGCCGTTGCCGTCGAAATGTATCGGATCGCAGGTTTTTATGCACTCCTTGATAACGCCGAGAATTGCCTGATATTTTTCTTCGCCTGCGGCAATGCGTTCGTCGACAGCCTTTTTGAAGTCTCTGAGCTGTTCGGCTAATGCCGCATTCAGCACAATCATTGCGCTGGCGCAGTTCGCTTCCGAGCCGACAGCCCTGAATTCGAACCTGTTTCCGGTGAACGCGAACGGTGAGGTCCTGTTCCTGTCGGTGTTGTCCACAAGGATTTCCGGAATCTGCGGTATGTCGAGCTTCATTCCTTTTTTCCCGCCCAGAGACTGGAGATTCTCAGGCTCGCTTTCCTCGATATGTTTCAGCACTGCGGAAAGCTGGGATCCGAGGAAGCTCGAGATGATGGCAGGCGGAGCTTCGTTCGCGCCGAGCCTGTGGGCGTTGCTGGCACTGGCGATGGAAGCCTTCAGCAGGCCGTTGTGCCTGTAAACCGCCATCAGGGTGTTGACTATGAAGGTGATGAATCTGAGATTTCCTGTGAAGTCCTTGCCCGGGGACATCAGTGCGATACCCGTGTCGGTGCCGAGGGACCAGTTGTTGTGCTTTCCGCTACCGTTGACTCCCTTGAACGGTTTTTCATGCAGCAGGACACGGAA
>CALUQC010000099.1 GCA_944322805.1 uncultured Bacteroidales bacterium
GCACCCTCTGAATTCGTTCTTCGAAAGACTGGACCAGCCCTCTTTCCTTTTGAGCGGAAAACGAGATTCGAACTCGCGACCCTCAGCTTGGGAAGCTGATGCTCTACCAACTGAGCTATTTCCGCAGGAGACGTTGAAAATGCAAGTCTGAACAAGAACTCCTATTCTCAAACGGACTGCGAAGTTATGAATTTTTTTGGAAACTGCAATACAGACACTGAAAAAATCCTGCACGTTTGTCTCTGGATATTTCCGTGGCGGATTATAATGTGTTCTGCTTCAACCTTTCCACATAGGCGTCGATACGGTGCAGTTCGGCCGGGATGTCTATGCGCTGAGGACAGTGCGGGCTGCACTGGTTGCATCCGATGCAGTGGCTTGCCTGACGGAGCTTCGGAACGCTCCTGTCATAGCCTACGAGATAGGCACGGCGAGCCTTCCGGTAGCCGTCATCCCGGGAACTCAACGGAATATTGCCTTCGTTCAGGCATTTGTTGTAGTGCAGCAGGATGGCAGGGATGTCTATCCCGTAAGGGCATGGCATGCAATACTTGCAGTCGTTGCACGGAATGGTGTCGAACATCATCATCCGGTCGGCCGCCTGCTGCAGGAAAGTGAATTCATCCTCGCTCAGCGGCTGGAGCGGACTGTACGTGCCTATATTGTCCTGCAGATGCTCCATGCGGGTCATGCCGCTCAGCACCGTAAGCACGCCGGGAAAACTCCCTGCAAAGCGGAACGCCCACGACGCCACACTGCGTTCCGGCTCGCGCTCCTTGAGCATTGCCACGATATTGTCCGGGACATTGGACAGCCTCCCGCCCAAAAGAGGCTCCATGATGACGACAGGTATGTTGCGCCTGCTCAGTTCATTATAGAGATACTCGGCATCCGTGTTCCGGGGGTTTATCTGCTTGGCGTATTTCCAGTCGAGATAATTCATCTGTATCTGCACGAAGTCCCAACGGTATTTCCCGTGCTCCGCCAGCAGCCGGTCGAACACCGTGACGTCTCCGTGATAAGAGAATCCGAGATTCCGTATCCTTCCCGCCTCGCGTTCTTCCAGGAGGAAGTCGAGTACGCCGTTGCCGATGTACCGGTTTTCATATTCTTCCATGCCGCCCATGCCGATGCCGTGCAGGAGCAGGTAGTCGATATGGTCGGTCCGGAGTTCTTTCAGGGAATTCCGATACATCGCAATGGATGCTTCCCTGGACCAGGACGAAGGTGCGAAGTTGGACAGTTTCGTGGCGATGAAATACTTGTCGCGGGGGTGACGGGCGAGGGCAATGCCGGTAGCCCGTTCCGACAGGCCCTGGCAGTAGGCTGGCGAGGTGTCGAAATAGTTTACGCCGTGGGCAATGGCATAGTCCACCATTTCGTTTACCGTCTCCTGGTCTATTTCTTCGTTGCCCTCGCGTGCCGAGCGTCCGCCCACGGAAGGCAGACGCATCATGCCGAAACCGAGCAGCGACACCTTGTCTCCTGTCGAGGGGTTTGTACGGTAAGTCATCTCGCCTGCAGGGCCTTCCGTCCCGTCCGATGACGGTTTCTCTTTTCTGTCACAGGCAGCTATTCCTGCCGTCGTTATTCCTGCGGCCCCCGCAATCTTGAAAAAGTCGCGGCGTGAAATATTTCCTTTTTCCATTTTGCTCGGTATTAAAGTTCCCTGTGCGTCCGGTTTCCTTCCACGTAAATGGCGCTGAACGGCCGTGCCGGACAAAGATTCTCGCACGCTCCGCAGCCTATGCAGCGTTCCACGTTTATGGCCGGAATCATGACCGGTTTGCCGCCATGCTCTCCGTCATGTCCGCCCCTGTGCCTGTGCTGTCCATGGAAAGGCACCATCTGTATGGCGCCGGTCGGACAATGCCTTGCGCAGTTGCCGCATTCCACCCCGTCTGTAAGAGGTATGCAATTTTGTGAAATCCACACCGCCCGGCCTATCTGTATCGAGGATTTTTCAGCTGTAGTTACGGGACGGATTGCTCCTGCCGGACATACTTCTCCGCATTTCGTGCATTCCGGACGGCAATAACCCCGTTCATAACTCATTTCAGGCTGCATCAGCGTAGCCATGTCCGATGACGGGCGAAGCACTCCGTTCGGGCATACCGACACGCAAAGCTGGCATGCTGTACAGTGGCGGGAAAAATGTCTCGCTCCGGATGCTCCCGGAGGCAATATCGGTGTGCTGCGGTCTGGAATTTTCTTGTCTTCGATGACAGCCAGACCTCCATCCACCTTTTTCTCCTGAGCCTTAAGCGCGGCGGACGACAATGCCATGACCGCTCCTGCCAGAAAATTCCGGCGGGAAGGGATTTGTCCGGATGCGTCCTCCGTTTTCCGCGTTTCGGGTATCCGTCCCGGGTCCTGCCGTACTTGTGACCCGCCGGCTGCCGCATTGTCCTGCTGTGTCTTCCGGGAGGACGGTACGTGCCTGTAACTTACGGCTCCCTTGCTGCACCGGTCGATGCAGTCCATGCATGACACGCAGCGGCTGTAATCAATGCTGTGTCCGGATATGTTTATGCAGGATGCTTTGCAGTTCCGTTCGCACAGCCTGCAGTTCACGCATTTTTCGGTATCTATGACGGGCTTGAACCAGGAGAACCGGGCCATGAAGCCAAGGACGGTGCCTACAGGGCAAACGGTGTTGCAGTATGTGCGTCCGTTCTTCCAGGCAAGTATTCCTATCAATATAAAGGTAACAAGGGCGACGAGGAATGTCGGCAGGCTTTTCAGCCATACATCGGTTTCGTAGAATGCGTAGCTGTCCGCGCGTTCGGCGATATAGGCGAGCAGGTTGTTTCCCCAGCCGTACAGCGGGGCGAAAAGGTTGCTCGCGATCCGTCCGTAGGAACTGTATGGTGCGACCAATGCCGCTATCTGGCTTGCTCCGGCGACCAGTGCAATAATGAATGCCGCCAGGATGCCGTATCGCAGCCATGATCTGGCCGGCGAGTATGTATAGCGGTTTTTCTTCCGTTTCTTTCCGCCCCATGCGATGATGTCCTGCATGACGCCCAACGGACATATGACCGAGCAGTACACGCGGCCGAACAGGAGAGTGAGCAGTACCAATGCAATCACTACTCCGGCATTCAATGCCAGAAGCGCAGGCAGGAATTGAATCCTGGCCGTCCAGCCGAGCCATGCGTGCAATGTGCCCGTGAAGTCGAGGAACAGCAGCGTAACGGCCGTAAAGAACAGTACGGCAAGTACCAGTCTGATTTTCCGTAACATAAGTTTCCTGATGATTCAGTTTGCAAAAATAGCATTGATTTCCGTTTTTCCATAACACAAAATACGGACAATTTTAACAAAATTACTTTTTCCCCTGATTGCTACCGCCGTTATGTCCTGCCGGAGTGGCAATCAGGAGGGGCGCTTATGCGGATAATCGAGAAAAATCGTGAAAAAGGATATTAAACGAGTTTTTTAAGCGGATTTTTTGTAATTTTGTATGATTCGTTGATAAAATTCAGATTATGAAGCAGCTTGCAGTACCTTTTATACCGGATCTTGAAAAGATGGATTTCAAGGCGTTGGAACTTGCCATGGAGACAGGCGCGGCGAAAGCGTACATAGATACTGTATGCTGGCCCGGGGAGTTTCCCTATGCACCCGATGCGGCCTTTTCCATTGCACGGAGTGCGACACACATAGTCGTCCACTATCGTGTCAGCGGGCTGGATCTGAGGGCGAAGGCCATGGAAAACAACGGTCCGGTATGGGAAGACAGCTGCTGCGAATTCTTTGTCGCGGATCCCTCCGACGGCACCTACTACAACTTTGAGATGAACTGCATAGGGACATTGCTTGCGGCAAAGAGAAGGAACAGGCAGGATTTCCGCCACTTCACGGACTCTCTGCACGGGAAAATCGCCAGATTCACTTCTTTGGAGAGGAAAGAGTACGACATCTCCGGGGAAATAGTCCAGTGGCGCACGGCAGTGTGCATTCCGATGGAGCTCGCAGGCATTGACGGCCGGGATCTGCCGCGCTCCGTCAGGGCAAACTTCTACAAATGCGCGGACAAGGCGGCCCATCCGCATTTTCTCAGCTGGAACCCGGTGGAAGTGCCTCAGCCGGATTTCCACCGTCCCGAATTTTTCGGTGAACTGATATTCTGACAGGAAATCACGTTAAATAACACCCATACCATGAACCATACACCCGAAGAAATGCTCTCCATAGCGCGGAAATTCGACACTACGGGGAATATCGTAGAAATAAAGCCGCTCGGCCCAGGATTCATAAACGACACATTCATAGTGAAGACAGAGGGGCCGGATGCCCGGAAATATATCCTGCAGAGGAAAAACCATCTCGTATTCCCGGACGTGCCCGGCATGATGAAAAACATCGAACTTGTCACGGAGCATATCCGCAGGAAAGTCATCGCTGAAGGCGGGGACCCGCTTAGGGAAGTGCTGACGGTCACGGTCAGAAGGCCGGAGACCATGTCGGAAGCCGAAAGGAAAGACCCGGCCGGGCACCTTTATTACAAGGACGGCAGGGGCAATTACTGGGCGATGTGCCTCTTTATCGAGGAGTCCGTTACTTACGAAAAGGCGGATACACCGCTTCTGTGCTACAAGGGAGGCGAGGGTATAGGAAAATTCCAGGCATACCTGTCAGATTTCAACACGCCTCTCACAGAGACCATAAAGGGTTTCCACAATATCCGCTGGAGATTCAGCCAGTGGGATGAAGCCATTGCCCGCGATGCCGCCGGAAGGGTGGCGGACCTGAAGGAGGAAATCGGCTGGATAGACAGCCGCAGGGAGGAGATGCTGGCTTTCTGGAGCTTGGTGGAAAACGGCACCATTCCGACGAGAGTCACCCACAACGATACGAAAATAAGCAATATCCTTTTCGATGACAAGGGTGACGTGCTGTGCGTCATAGATCTGGATACCTGCATGAGCAGCACTTCCCTGAATGATTTCGGGGATGCCATCAGGTCATACACCAATACCGGGGACGAGGATGACAGGAATCCCGACCGTGTCGGCATGTCGATGGAAATGTTCCGGGCCTATACCATGGGGTACCTTTCCCAAAGGAAAGGCAATCTTGCCGAATCGGAGATAGACAATCTGGCCTTTTCCGCGAGGTACATCACCTACGAACAGGTTTTGCGTTTCCTTATGGACTATATCGACGGAGACAAATATTACAAGACAGCGTATCCGGAGCACAACCTTGTGAGGACGCATGCCCAGTACCGGCTGCTTCAAAGTATTGAAGGGCAATACGGGGCGATGAAAGATACAGTGTACGAGTATGCAAAATAAAAGTAACTACATACTGAAAGGAATATTCATATTATATATAATAGGTCTGTGTTTCTGCTGCTTCTGGGATTTCAGAAGCAGCATTGATTTGAATGCTAATCTCTTCGGTGTTTTCAGCGATAAGACGGTACATTTTCTGATGTTTTTCCCCATGCCTCTTATCGCTTATTTTTCCTTCCCGAAAATCAGGAACACGAAGCGGAAATTCACCATGTTCTGCATATCTGTCTTTATCTTCGGCACCGCAATAGGCGCGGCTACGGAGCTGATTCAGGGGTGGACAGGCTACAGGACCAGGGATTTGTGGGATCTGGCGGCAGACTGCCTCGGCCTGATTTCGGCAATCGGGACTGTCATGCTGGTGGAAACCGCTGTCAAGGCAAGGAGGAGGGCGGCAAGATGAAGATTATTGCGGTATTGGCCGGATTTGCGGCGGCAGCCCAGTTCGGTTTCGCACAGGGCAGGATGCCGGATGATTTCTGTTCCGTATGCAAGGAACTTGATTCCCTGATATATGAGAGGACCTCGGTAAGGGGAGAGCTGGAAATAAATGCTGTAATGCGCAGGGGAAAAACTCTTGACTTTTATTTTTCGAGTTCTCTCAGCGATCTGCCGTGGACGCAGGATGACTGCCGGTGGTTCAGGAACGAGCTTGAAGGCAGGTTCCCGGAAAAATATGCGGGCTATTCGCTCGGAAGGGTCAGCAGCAGGGGAGAGAAAATAGAAGACTTGGTGACCGGAGAACTCCACTTCGACGGCCGCCCTGCAGACTGTTCTTACAGGGTAAGGAATCGTGGGGCTTCTGGAAAGCCGATTGTGGAAAACATGGATGAGCCGCCGTATCCATACGGGCTGGATGGCCGTCACATCGCGTTGTGGCAGAGCCACGGGCTGTATTACGAGCAGAAGGAGGCCCGCTGGGAATGGCAGAGACCGTGCCTGTTCCAGACGGTGGAGGACCTTTTCACCCAGAGTTTCGTGCTCCCGTTCCTTGTTCCCATGCTCGAAAATGCGGGAGCATACGTGCTGCTTCCGCGAGAAAGGGATGTCCAGACGTATGAAATCATTGCGGACAACGACCCTGATTTCAGGGACGGCCGTCCTCTTTCCGAAGATTCTCCGGAACATCTCCGCCTGAGGGGGACTTACGAGGAATCCGGGAACTGGAAAGATGCCGGTACCGGCTTTGCGGATGCAAAGATGTACTATGAAGGCACCGACAATCCTTTTACCATGGGGTCGGCGAGAATGGCGGCCTGTACCGGAAGCCGTGAGAATCCGGACAAGGTGGCGGAAATCGTGTGGACGCCTGATATTCCTGAACGAGGTGAATATGCTGTTTACGTTTCATATAAAACCATGGCCAACAGCACGGCTGCGGCGCATTATACGGTAAGGCATCTCGGCGGTGAGACCGAATTTTCCGTAAACCAGCGCATGGGCGGAGGCATGTGGGTTTATCTCGGGACATTCGAATTTGAAAAAGGCACCTCCGGCTGTGTCATGCTCGACAATGTGGTTTCGCCTGTGAATCAGGGACGCAATACCGTAGTGACGGCGGATGCCGTAAAAATAGGAGGCGGCTACGGAAATATCGCACGCAGTGTCAAATGTGACCCGTGTTCCCTGCCGGAGACATCTGGAATGCCCCGCTTCACGGAGGCTGCAAGATACTGGCTGCAATGGTCCGGGGCAGATTCCACGATATTCAGCCAGAACGAGTCGGAAAACGACTATGCCGATGACTTCATGTGCCGCGGAGACTGGTCGGCTTATCTGAGCGGAGGATCGGCGGTGAATCCGGGGCAGAAGGGGAAAAATATCCCAGTCGACCTGACTTTCGCCCTTCATTCCGACGCCGGGACTACGCCGAACGACTCTACCGTCGGCACCCTTGCCATATATACCCTGAAATCGGAGAACAGAAGGAAACTTCCTGCGGGAGAAGACCGTCGCACGAGCAGGGAATTCGCCAATCTCGTCCAGAGCCAGATCGTCTGCGATATCAGGCATGGATTCGACCCTGATTGGTCCAGGCGCTTCCTTTGGGACAGGGGCTACAGGGAGTCGCGCACTCCGGCCTCTCCGTCCATGCTTTGCGAGCTGCTTTCGCATCAGAATCTGGCGGACATGAAGTCCGGTCTCGACCCGTCATTCCGCTTCACCGTATCCAGGGCGATTTACAAAGGCATGCTCAAGTACTTGAGCAACAGGTACGGCCGCAGCTATGTCGTCCAGCCCCTGCCGGTGAACTCGTTTTCCGCAGTATTCCGGGACGGGAAAATCAGGCTGGCATGGCAGGAAACCCGTGATGCTGTCGAGCCTACGGCCGCTGCCGAAAGTTTCATAATACAGACGAGAGTCGATGACGGAGTTTTCGACAAGGGGATAAGGATTGATGCAGCCGAAGCTGCAATGCCGGGGCCGCCTTCCGGAGGACAGGGGGAAAGGAGGTTTTCATACGACATTCCTTTCGAGCCCGGGCATGTTTACGGGTTCAGGGTCATTGCCTGCAATTCCGGAGGCAAGAGCTTTCCTTCTGAAATACTTTGCGCCGGGACGCCGGCATTGCCGGGAAACCGGCATCCGGATATTTCGGAGGACTCCCCTCATATCCCCGACAGCTGCGTCCTGGTAGTGAACAATTTCCACAGGATTTCCGCTCCCGCATGGTTCGATTCCCCGGAATATGCCGGTTTCGACAACGGGACGGACAGCGGAGTGCCGTACATCAGGGAGATAGCCTTTACGGGGGAACAGTATCAGTTCAGGCGTGATTTGCCATGGCAAAGCGATGACTGTCCCGGTTTCGGGGCTTCCCACAATGATTTTTCAGGCTCGGTAATCGCCGGGAATACGTTCGACTATCCGTATGTGCATGGAAAGGCCATACTGAATGCCGGATATCCGTTCTGTTCGGCGAGCGCGGGAGCTTTCGTCAGGGATACTTCCCTGTGCAGCGGAGAATGGTGCCTGGATCTGATATGCGGAAAACAGGTCACCGTAAAGTCGGCTTCGGATTCTCTGCCTGACAGATTCGCGATTTTCCCGGAAGAGATGCAGGGCGCCCTGGCCAGATATACTTCCTCGGGAGGAAACATACTTGTTTCAGGCGCTCATATCGGGACTGATATCAAGAGCGGGGTATATCCTGCAGCTCCGGACAGCGTATCCACGGCAAGGGCGGAGGAATTTGCCGCGAAGGTCCTCGGATTCAGGTATGTTTCAGGCCATGCAAGCAGGACAGGGGAAGTCGTTCCCGTACAGGGGAAAGCCGCGTGTCCCGACATTGCCTCGGACAGCCGCATCGTTTTCAACAACAGGCCGGACACGGAGTTTTACAGCGTGGAAAATCCGGACGGTATCGCCCCCGCCGACACTGCGGGTACTACCTTCCTGAGATACCGTGACACCAGAATTTCAGCCGGGGTCTGCACTGATTTCGGGACATACAGAAGTATCTGCATAGGATTCCCGATAGAAGTCATAACTGATGAAGAAAGTCTGAACATGATAATGAAGTCGAGTCTGGATTATTTGAAAACGGACGGACGGGAAATGCGATAGGAACATGAATGCAAGAGAAAAGGAAATAATAGAGCTGATAAAAAGAGAGGTGAAGCCGGCCCTCGGGTGTACCGAGCCGATCGCCGTAGCCTTAGCGGTAGCGAAAGCCGCTGAAATTCTCGGAGACAAATGCGGACTGAGCGATGACGGCTGGAGAATGAATGCCGGTTTCCGCATCAAGGTGGCGGTCAGCGGAAATATCCTGAAAAACGGCATGGGAGTGGGTATCCCGGGCACGGGCATGGTAGGGCTGCACATAGCGTCGGCTCTCGGAGCGGTCTGCGGAAAGACCGTCTACGGTCTCGAAGTGCTGCATGACCTCAGCGAAGCTGCCATAGGCCGCGCAAAGGAACTCGTTGCGGACAGCCGGGTGGAAATATCCGTGGCTGATACGGCACGCAAACTTTATGTAAAGGCATGTGTGGATGCCGGGAGCGGCCACAAGGCTTCGGCCCTGATTGAAGACGACCACGACAAGATCGTGGAAACATGGTTCGATGACAATGTAATATTCAATGTCTCGGGCTCCGGGGCATCGGAGGAAACGTCAGGAAAAAGTACCGCCGATTACGGGCTTACCGTAAAGGAAATATGCGCTTTCGCTGAAAATGCGGAGTACGACGATATAAGATTCATTTTGGAATCGAAGACTTTGAATCTTGCCCTGGCAAAGGAGGGGCTGGAATCGGCGTACGGAATGCGGGTAGGACATACTATCATGTCCGAAAAGTACAGGTCCGTATTCGGAAACGATTTCATGAGCTATGCCATGTCGCTGACCGCCGCGGCTTCGGATGCCCGCATGGCCGGCTGCACGTTGCCGGCAATGAGCAATTCCGGCAGCGGAAATCAGGGGATTACGGTCACGATGCCTGTAATAGCCTATGCCCTGAAATACGGCGTAGACGATGAAAAACTGGCCCGTGCCCTTGTCCTCGGGCATCTCGTGGCAATCCATATCAAGGGCTATCTCGGCAAACTTTCGGCTTTATGCGGCTGCGTGATAGCTTCTACCGGAGCGGCATGCGGAATCGTCTATCTGGAAGGCGGGTCGTATACGCAGATATGTTCGGCCATAAAGAACATGATAGGCAATATTACCGGCATGGTCTGTGACGGCGCCAAGGTCGGCTGTGCCCTTAAGGTGGCATCCGGGGTGTCCAGCGCGCTGCAGGCCGCCGTACTTGCCCTTGAGGACATCTGCATATCGGAGAGCGAGGGCATCATTGAAAAAGACATAGAAAAAACCATCCGGAATCTCGGCGAGATAGGCTCGAAAGGAATGCAGAGCACGGACAACATGATCCTCGACATCATGACTTGCAAATAACGTTAATCCGGCGAAATTTCCGGACAGAGCAGATTCTTATGATTATTCCATTATTTTCCTCAATCCTGATATCTTCCGTCTTGTCTGCCGCTTCCGGCCATGGTGCTGCGGACTGCGGTTTCCCCGTATCAGCGCCTGCCGACAGCGTCAGGACAGACATTTCCTGGCCGGAACTGCTGCCGGACGATGCTATGCCGGATAAAAACTGCTATACCGTAGCCATTGTCGGAGACATCATGATGGGAACGACATTTCCCGAGACGAGGCTGCCTTCATACGGAGGGACCAGGCTTTTCGAGGACTGCCGCGACATTCT
The DNA here is from genome assembly GCA_944322805.1 of uncultured Bacteroidales bacterium. Taxonomy (GTDB): domain Bacteria; phylum Bacteroidota; class Bacteroidia; order Bacteroidales; family UBA932; genus Cryptobacteroides. Next base: position 10,517 of record CALUQC010000099.1, read on the forward strand.
GCTCCGTGCGGATATTGCTGCGGGCAATCTGGAAGGAGTCCTGTGCGAAGGAGGGGAAAGCACCAAGAAGGTCGTGGAAGGGAGAAGCTATGCTTTCAGAATGCCGCGGGAGTATGTGAAACTGCTGGACGATGCCGGATTCGACTTCATGTCCATAGCGAACAACCATACCAGGGATTTCGGAAATCACGGCATGTCTTCGACCATGCATCTTCTGGACAGCGCCGGAATCGGTTATGCAGGGCTGCCCGAGTGTGGATTTGCCGTCAGGAAGTCCGGCGGACTTACATTCGGTTTCTGTGCTTTCGGACACAATTCCCATACTCTCAACCACACCGATTCGTCCACGGTCAGGAGGATAGTATCATCAGCAAGGGCAGGCTGCGATATCCTCATCGTGTCGTTCCATGGAGGGGCCGAAGGTGCGGCAATGTCGCATCTGCCGTACGGCCGCGAGACCTATCTGGGAGAGGACAGGGGCAATCTGAGGGAATTGGCCCACATGTGCGTCGATCTCGGAGCCGACATTGTCTTCGGCCACGGACCGCATGTCACCAGGGGAATCGAAGTCTATCGGGATAAATTCATCGCATACAGCCTCGGGAACTTCTGTACTCCGTACGGCATAAACATAGGCGGAATAAACGGATACGCTCCACTGATGGAAATCAGGATATCGCGGGACGGAAAGTTCCGGTCCGGCACCATACATTCCTTCATCCAATATCCCGGCACCGGTCCCCGCAGGGACCCCACCGGCATTGTCGCCTCGCATATTGCCCGGCTGACAGAGGAAGATTTCGAAAATCCTGGAGTCAGCATCGGTGCGGACGGTACCGTCCGCCCGTTTGGCTTGCCGCCTGGTCTGCCGGCCAATGCAAAACTGATATCCGGTGAAAGGAGAAACGGGTACGGATGCTTCCTTGCAGAGTATGAGGTCCCGGACGGCGACACCGTACAGGCCTTCCTGCTTGTTCCGGACGGTGCATCCGCTGAAAATCCCTGCCCGGGCATAGTGATGCTGCATGATCACGGGGCAAGGTTCGATATCGGAAAGGAAAAGCTGGCAAGACCGCTGCCCGATGCCCCGTACAACATCATGCGTTCGTCCAGGCAGTGGGTCAGGGATAATTTCGACGGAGTTTATTTTGCGGATTCCCTTGCTTCTCTCGGCTATGCCGTCATTGTGCCCGACATGCTGTACTGGGGCAGCCGCTGTTCCGAAGCCTGCCGGCAATGGTCCCGGACAGAATTCGGACAAGGCGCCGCAGTTGCGCAGGATATGTCGTCTGACTTGGCCGATTCTCTGAAAAAAACCGTCTATGAAGGCCAGAAGGCAGTGTACGACAGCCTGTATGCCGAAGGTGTCGTCTGGGCGGAAAAGACGTTGGAGGAAGATGCCTGTGCCGCAAGGCTTCTGAAAGGGCTCGACTGCGTGGATGATGACAAGGTCGCGGCTTTCGGCTGGTCCATGGGCGCCCACAGGGCATGGATGCTTGCAGGATTCAGCGAAGATGTCACGGCAGGGGTTTCCGTGGGGTGGATGACTTTGAAACATACGCAGGCTAAGCCCTGCAAGGCTTCGGATTATGCAATGCTTGTCCCGGAGTTGCGGGAAAAATACGATTTCCCGGACATAGCCCGCAAACTTGTCCCGAAACCCTGCCTGTTTATAAGCGGATTGGAGGACAGACTCTTTCCTGCGCCTGTCGTGGAGCAGGCTTTTTCCATGATGCAGGACATTTATTCCGAAAACGGTGCCGGAGGCCTGCTGCAGACGGAATTTACCGGAGGTCCGCATCATTGCGGCAAGGCCGTCCAGGAACGGATTGCCGGTTTTCTTGAAAAAATCTTTGCCGGACAGTGATGAAAAAAAGAACGATATGGGACCCGCTGAGAAAGAAGGAAGTGGTCCTGACACCCGAAGAGGACGTCAGGCAGTGGTTCATAAAGCAGCTGTCTGACCTGATGAAAGTACCCGGGCACATGATGATGAGCGAGGTGAACATAAGTACGGGCGTAAAAAAATACCGTGCCGACATAGTGGTGTACGGGAGAAACGCCATGCCGGTGGCCGTAGTGGAATGCAAGCGTCCCGACGTGGTTCTCGACGGTACTGTCCTCGACCAGGCCGTAAGGTACAACATGGTGCTGAATGTGAAATATATCATCATCACAAACGGAAAAAGCACGTATATTTGCCGGAGGAAACATACGGACGGAGTTCCGGGATATGAATTCGTGGACGAAATGCCGTCTTACGAAGAAATGGCCGGATAGCGGCCGGCATCCGTAAAAACAATCAACATATGACTGTAGTTCAAGGTTTTCTGAATAACGGGATTTTCCGGATAATATCGGATATTGCCGCAGACAGGGGGGTAAGGGCGTTCGTTATCGGGGGTTATGTGCGGGACTGTTTCCTCGGCAGGCAGAGCAAGGACATCGACATAGTGGTGGAGGGCAGCGGGATAGAGCTTGCCGAAGCTGTGGGAGAAGCTATCCGCAGCAATGTGTCCGTATTCCGCAATTTCGGGACGGCGATGCTCAGATACAGAGGTGTCGAAGTGGAGTTCGTCGGCGCGAGGAAGGAGTCGTACAGGCGGGATTCCCGAAAACCCATAGTTGAGAACGGGACCCTTGAGGATGACCAGAAACGCCGCGACTTTACGATAAATGCCATGGCTTTCAGCCTGCAGAAGGAGGATTTCGGGGCCCTGGTGGACCCGTTCGGCGGGATAAGGGATCTGGCGGCCGGCATTATCAGGACGCCGCTGGATCCGGATACCACATACAGCGACGATCCGCTGAGAATGATACGGGCCATCCGTTTCGCGGCCAAACTGAGCACGGACGAGAGGCCTTTCACCATTGTTCCCGAATCTTTGGAGTCCATCAGGAAAAACAGGAACAGGTTGGAGATTTTGTCGAGGGAGCGCATTGCTGAAGAACTGGACAAAATCCTCGTATGCGGACGGCCTTCGACAGGATTCCGCCTGCTGGATGAAACAGGTCTCCTGGAACTGATTTTACCTCAGCTCTGCCAGTTGAAGGGAACGGAAAACGTCGACGGGCACGGGCATAAGGAGAATTTTTCACATACGCTCGAGGTCGTGGACAATGTAGCATCGGAAGAGGCCGCAGCCATAGCGGAAGGCAGCCTCAAGGATTTCGAATTTGAAGACGGCGAACTGAAGGAAACCGTGCGGACGGAGCCGAACCTGTGGCTGAGGTGGGCCGCGTTGCTCCATGATATCGGCAAGCCTGCCACCAAGAGATATGACAAGACTGCCGGCTGGACTTTCCACGGACACGAGGTGGTGGGTGCGAGGATGGTGCCAAAGATTTTCAAGGACTTGAAAATGCCTCTGAACGAGAAGATGAAATATGTGGAAAAGTTGGTGCTGCTGCATCTCCGTCCGATAGCTCTCGTGACGGAGGAGGTGACTGATTCGGCGGTGAGACGCCTGCTTTTCGATGCCGGCAATGACATAGATGACCTGATGCTGCTGTGCAATGCCGATATTACGTCCAAGAATCCGCGGAAAGTGGAGAGGCTGAGGCAGAATTTCATCCTTGTCAGGAAAAAATTGGAGGAGGTCGAGGCCAAGGATGCCATCAGGAATTTCAAGAATCCCATAACGGGAGAGCATGTCATGGAAGTGTACGGGATACCACCCTGCCGTCTGATAGGAGAATTGAAGGAATATGTGAAGAACGCCATTCTCGACGGGCGGATAGAGAACGATTTCGCGCAGGCCGACGCCCTGATGCGTTCAAGGGCCGCGGAGCTGGGACTGCATCCTGTCCATCCCGAAGATGAATGACGTCCATCCCTAACGTTCCATCACATTGTCATCTCGAGCGCTTCATCACATTGTCATCTCGAGCGCAGCCGAGAGATCTTCCAACCGCTTGAACCCATGCCCCCGCTTATAGCCAAATACCTGCAATACATCGCCTCCGTCCGGAGATACTCTCCACGGACCTGCACCATATATGAAGATACTCTGAAACAATTCTGCCTTTATGCCGGCATAGAGACGGACAGTGACCTGGCCGCGTCGCTTGTCCCCAATATCATCCGCGGCTACGAAGTGGCATTGCTCGGCAAGGGCATAAAGGCCAGGACAGTCAATCTCCACATATCCGTACTCAGCGGCTTTTGCCGTTTCCTCGTAAAGGACGGCATCCTCGACTCGAATCCCGTCAGACTTGTCAAACGTCCGAAAATGGAGAAAAGGCTGCCTTCGTTTTTCAGAAAGGAGGATTTGGAAAAATATTTTGCAAGGACGGATATCTATGCCTCGGAAATCCCGGACAATGACATGGAATCCTATACCCGCAGATTCAGGAGGGCGGTGGTGTCCACTCTTTACAATACGGGCATCCGCAGGTCGGAACTGGCGGGACTCAGGCGCGGAGACATCGATTTTTCACGTAAAGTGATGCGGGTGCTCGGCAAAGGAGACAAAATGCGGGAAATTCCGCTTTTGAATTCATATTGTAAAGAAATTTCCTTATATTTACAATCAGTTGATTCGATGATTGACGGCGAATGGACACTGTCATCGCCACTGTTCGTTACGGCACGGGGACGCGCTGTCTATCCTGAACTCATAGACAGGACAGTACGGCGGGAACTGGAAAATTCGGAAGGTTTTTCCGGGAAAAAATCCCCGCATGTCCTCAGGCATACCGTAGCTACGGAACTGCTCGACGACGGCGCCGACCTGAATTCCATAAAGGAGTTTCTCGGGCATTCGTCACTGGCCGCGACACAGGTCTATACGCACAATTCCATCGAAAAACTGAAAAATGTTTATGAATCCGCCCATCCCAGGGCTAAAAATGGAGGTAAAAATGGAGATTAGAGTGCAATCCATCAAGTTCAATGCAGATCAGAAATTGTTGGACTTCGTAGAAAAGAAACTTTCCAAATTGCCTAAATTCTACGATGAGATTATCGGAGTGGAGGTGTCGCTGTCGCTGCTTCCTGATCATGAGAACAAGAATGTGAAGGTACTGGTCCAGATTCCTGGAAACGACGTGGTCGTAGAACGCAACGCAAGGACTTTCGAGGATGCCGTCGTAGACTGCCTGGACGTTCTGAAAGAAAAACTCGTAAGGGTAAAGGAGAAAAGGGCGAATTAATATATTGCCGGTATCGGCCGGAATACAAATCGAGGGAGGTTGAAATTTTCACCTCCCTCGATTTGTTATGGAATGTATGGACTAAAGTTCGTCGAAATTCACGTCTGCAGTGTACGAGCCTTTTTCGCCGTCAGGTTTTGCAGGTTCCTGAGCCTGTACGGGACAGTTGGCCTTTATGTAGTCGATCATTTCCTGGAGGCTTCCGGTAAATTTGTCGAAATCCTCCTTGTATAGGAAGATTTTATGTTTGTCATAGGCAAAACGCCCGTCCTTTTCCACCCTGCGCTTGCTTTCGGTTATGGTCAAGTAATAGTCATTGCCTCTCGTGGCCTTTACATCAAAGAAATATGTGCGTTTTCCCGCCCTTACCTGCTTTGAGTAAACATCATCTCCCGAACGCTCCTGAGCATTCGCTCCATCATAATCCTCGCTGTACATTGCAATATTTTTTAGTAAAACTTTACAAAGATAGGGATTTTTCTCAAAATGAGATTATCTTTGTAAAAAAATTGACTCGACGTTATGCTCAATAGACGTATTTTAAGGATCAAGGTCTTTAAAACATTGTATGGCTGTGAATTGAGGGGAAATTCATCATTGGCCGAGGCCGAAGCCTCCTTGGAAAATTCCTGCGAGGCGGCTCGGGATCTGTATCTTTTCATGCTCGGGATTGTTTCCCCGCTGACAGGGATAGCCGCTGAAAAGATAGAGGCTGCAAGGAGGAAATTCAATCCTACCGAAGAAGAGAAAAATCCCAACACGAAATTCGCCGACAATTCTCTCGCGCGCCTTCTCGACGCGGACCCTGATTTCCAGAAGATTCTGAAAAAAAAGAAGTTCTCCTGGGACCAGTATGACCTTTTCCTGAAAAAAATATACAACTCCATAATTACCAAGGACTATTTCGCCCGCTACATGCAGTCTCCGGAAACCTCCCTGAAAGAGGACTGCCGGCTGTTCATCCGCATCTTCGAGGAGGAGTTCGTGGACAGTCCGGAACTGGATGCCATCCTCGAAGGGATGTCCATCTACTGGGGCGAAGACCTGCCTTATTCACTGACATATGTATGCCGGACCCTCGAGTCCATCGGAAAGGGCATGAGATGGTCTCTGCCGCCCCTGTATCTCAGCGAGATGAAGAAAGGCGAGGGAATAGAGGATGACAGGCTCTTTGCGAGAAACCTTCTCCGTGCGGCCTACCTGAACTACGGAAAATATTACGACATGGTAGCAGAATCGGTCACCAACTGGGACAACGACCGCATAGTGGCTACCGACATGTGCATAATCATCTGCGGCATTGCCGAGGCCGTGGCTTTCCCTACGATTCCGGTCAAGGTCACCATCAACGAGTATGTGGAGATTTCCAAGTATTTCGGTACTCCGAAAAGCAAGATTTTCGTGAACGGCATACTTGACAGGCTGATTCAGCGGCTGGTATCGGAAGGAAAAATTGTAAAGACGGGAAAAGGCCTGCTGTGATGCCTTGCGGCAATATTTGCAGGCTGTCCCTGATCTACAGGCAATTATCAATCATAAAACAAAATAGCAATGAATTTATTTACTTTCCTGACAATCGCCCTTCTCCAGGGCGGCGAGGCGGCAACCAATCCCAATGCCGGCAACTCGTGGTCGATGTGGGTCATGCTTATCCTCATCTTCGTGGTGATGTGGTTCTTCATGATCCGTCCACAGAGAAAACAGCAGAAGGAGCTGCAGAAATTCCGCGAGGGGCTGAAAAAGGGCGACAAGGTGGTGACTATCGGCGGTATCTACGGTACTGTAGTGGAAGTCAAGGAAAAATCCCTGCTGCTGGAGGTCGACAGCAATGTGAAAATCCGTGTCGACAAGAACTCCGTTGTAAGGGATTTCAGCGATACTGCCCAGCAGCAGTAATGGCATATCACCGGGAGTGCAGCAATGAAAAGATTGTTGTATAGGCTTTTGAGATCTTGGAAGAAGGACGGGAGAGACTGGGTGACATTTGCCCTGTGTCTCCTGTTGGCTTTCAGTATATGGCTCATACACAATCTTTCATTGAATTATTCGGATTTTCTGACGGTAAAGATGACCGCAAGGTGCGCCAACATGGAAGGGCATGCCGCAGCCTCGTCCAATTCATGCGAAGTGGTGGCGAGATGCAGGGCTTCCGGATACAGCATCATCAAGGCTTCCATGGCCTTGAGGCGGACTCCCGTGGAGATTACGTTCGACAGCCAGTCCCTGTCGCACCGTTCCGGCGAGATGTATTACATCACCAGAAAAGAGCTGAACGAGGCGGCGCATCTGCTGTACGGCGAGAAAGTGACTGTCGAATATTTCCTTTCGGATACGCTGTATTTCAGGTTTCCTTACGAGACGCACAAGCGGGTGCCGGTCTTTCCCGTAAAGTCCATGAGTTTTGCGCCGCAATACATGAGCATCGACGACCTTGAGGTGGAGCCGGACTCCGTAACTGTCTACGGGGAGCCTTATCACCTGGCGAACGTGGACAGGGTGTTCACCGAGACCATAAAACTTTCCAATCTCAACGCTTCTGCGGCGGGGGTTGCACGGCTTGAGAGGATAAAGGGCGTCAGGCTTTCCGAAAACGAGGTGCATTATTCCATCGACGTAATGCGGTATGTATCCATCACCCGGAATGTCGACATCGGGGTGGCCAACGTGCCGGCCGACAAGGAGCTTATGATCTATCCGTCAAAAGCGGAAGTCGTATTCAAATGCGTCTTTCCACTTGTTGCGGATGTGGGGCAGGCCGAATTCCATATCGACTATAACGACTACATCGAATCCCGTTCCGGAAAATGTATTCCTGTACCAGGGTTTCTGCCGGAAGGAGTGATAGAATACGAAATGTCTCCGGAGATATTCGAATGCGTACTGACGGAAAAATGACTTTGGCGGTGACCGGCGGCATCGGCAGCGGAAAATCCCTCGTCTGTTCGATGCTCGGGCGGAAGGGGATACCGGTATATGATTCGGATTCCCGGACAAAAGCCCTTTACGACACCGTGCCTGGACTGCCCGACCGAATTTCGATGTCGCTCGGCATGGATGTCAGGGACGGCGGCGGACGGATAGACAGAAAGAAACTGGCTTCGGCGGTATTTTCTTCGCCGAAGATGCTGGAAGCCCTGGAGGGCATTGTATATCCGGAAGTGAGGAAAGATTTCGAGGATTGGAGGAAGGAATGTTTCGAGGCAGGTGCGGATATCGTGATCATGGAATCCGCACTCATACTTGAAAAGCCTTTTTTCTTGGATCTTTTTGACAGGATACTGGTAGTGGATGCTCCGGTGGAGATAAGGCTCGGCAGGGCCGTGCGCCGTGACGGGACTGACAGGGATTCGGTCCTGGCAAGGATGGCGGGCCAGCGCCTGCTCAACGAAATTTCAGAGGGCAGGGCCGTGCCCGTGGCTGATTACATTATACTCAATGACGGCGACATTGCCGGTTTGGAAAAAAAAGTAACTGAATTTTATCATAAAATAATTGAATACAATGAAAACGGATCTTTCTAAAATTCTTACAATATCCGGACAGAGCGGACTTTTCCTTTATCTGTCGCAGGCAAGGAACGGAGTCATAGTTGAAGCCCTTGCAGACAAGAAAAGAAGCTGCTTCGGAATGAAAAGCAAGGTAACCACCCTTGAAGACATCTCCATCTATACGGACGAGGGAGAGGTAAAGCTGAAGGACGTGTTCCTGAAGATGAAGTCTTCACTCGGGGAGAACGATGCTCCGTCGGCTAAATCCGGGGACAAGGAGCTGTGCGACTTTTTCTCAGGTGTGCTTCCTGATTATGACAGGGACAGATTCCATGTTTCCCACATGAAGAAGGTGGTGACCTGGTACAATATCCTGAAGACATACGCTTCCCTCGATTTCGAGACGAAGGAAGCCGGAGAGACTGAAAAAACGGAAGAAGAAACCAAGGCTTGAAAGGATTGATATGTCTGAAAGGCAGGCATCGGTACAGACTCTGACGCTCGGCTGTTCCAAGAACAGGGTGGATACGGAGCATATCCTGTCTCTGCTCGAGGGACGGTACGAGATATTGCCGGAAGACATTCCGGCAGCATGCGATATTTTTCTCCTGAATACCTGCGGTTTCATCGGAGATGCCAAGGAAGAATCCATTGCTGCCATTTTCGAAGCAGTGGAACGGAAAAAGAGGGGAGAGATAGGGAAAATTGTGGTATTCGGCTGCCTGTCGCAGAGATATGCCGACCAGATGCCGGATCTGATTCCCGAAGTGGATGCCTGGTTCGGTGCCGTGGATTACGGACCCCTTGCGGAATATCTCGGCGTTCCTGCCGTAAACGTCATGACCGGACGCCGACTCACCACGCCTTCACATTATGCATATCTGAAAATTTCGGAAGGATGCGACCGCCGGTGCTCTTACTGCGCCATTCCGTTCATACGCGGCAGGCATCGTTCAGTGCCGATTGAAGATCTCGTATGCGAGGCGGAACTTTTAGCGAAAAAGGGAGTGCGGGAGCTGATAGTCATAGCCCAGGATACGACATATTACGGTCTGGACCTGTACAGGAAAAGGGCTCTTGCGGAGCTTTTGCAGCGCCTGTCCATGGTGGATGGCATAGAGTGGATAAGGATACACTATTCATATCCGGCGGATTTCCCGGAGGACGTATTGGAGCAGATGGCCGACAATCCCAAGGTATGCCGCTATATGGATATCCCGCTGCAGCATATTTCGGACAAGATACTGTCCATGATGCACAGGAACGTGGACGGAGCATGGACAAGGGCCCTGATTGGCAGGATGCGGGAAAGGGTGCCGGGTGTGGTCCTGAGGACCACAATGATAGTGGGGCATCCCGGAGAAGGCAGAAAAGAGTTCCGTGAACTGCTGGATTTTGTGTCAGAGGCGAGATTCGAAAGGCTCGGGGCTTTCCGCTATTCTGAGGAGGAAGGGACTTATGATGCTGAAAATTTCAAGGATTCGGTAAGGGAGTCCACCAAGCAGAGGCGGCTGGATGAGCTGATGACTTTGCAGAGAGGTATTTCGCTGGAATTCAACCGGTCCAGGGTCGGCTCCGAGACGAAGGCCATTGTGGACGGGTATTCGGACGGCATGCTGGTGTGCCGCAGCGAATTCGAAAGTCCTGAGGTGGATGGCGAAATTTTTGTAGATTGCAAGGGGCTTGCCGAGCCTGAAAGTCTTGTGGGAAAATTCATCCGGATCAGGATAACGCAGGCTGACGAGTATGATTTGAAAGCAGAAATCGTTTCTTTACAATAGGGAGGTAATCATGAGAAAGGTCTCGCAGTTCGCTTTTCCGGCATTGCTGCCGTTTACGGCGGCACTTGCTTTTTCCGTCGTTTCATGCGGCCCGTCCGCATATATGCTCGATGTCGAGATGCGCCAGCCTTCTGCCACAGGTGTGGACATCGTGGGCAAGACTGTTTCCGTGGCATATGTCGACAACGGGGTGGGGACCGATTCTCTTTTTGCTGCAGGCATGTCTTCGGCCTTTGCCGCCGAGATAGAGAAGACCTATTTCGGAGGAGACAGCCTCATTACCTTGTACTGCATAGAGCAGCAGCCAGGCATAGATTACTCCGACAAGAAATCCATGACTGACCTGTTAGTGGATACGGGGTCCGACGTGCTCTTTCTGTTCGATGCCCCGGTATTCGGGGAGGGAGAAATAGACAAGACTTCCGAAGGCGTGCCGGAGCACAGGACTGCCGCCGGGAAAATCCCTTTCTCGGTACAGCTGAATGTTTACGATTCGATGGACAAGCGTGACACCGTCCTCCGGTTTACCGGAAGTTCCGTGGCCGAGGTTTCTGCCGACGTGGGCGATACCGTATCGGACGACGGGACCCTGTTCATACTGAAATCCGGACTCGGTGCCGTGGCGGAAAGGGTCGGTACGGCGTCAGGGGAAAAATTCGCCCCGGGGTGGAAGCAGGAACAAATCATATTCTTCCTTTTCGGCTCGCAGGCGTGGTATGACACGTATTTTTATGTCAATCAGTATGAGTGGCAGAAAGCCCTGGATTCATGGATGTCGATGCTTGATACGGAGAATTATGAGAAAAAGGCCTGCATCGAATACAATATTGCCGCGGCGTGCTACATACTCGGCCGGTACGATCTTGCATCGGAATGGCTGGAACTTTCCGGGACGCATTTCGACCTGTCTCCGTACACCGGTTATCTGAAGGAAAAAATTGAAAAAAAGGCGGGACAGTAAGCCGGTTTCTGTTTTTGAATCTGCCATTTATCTACGCAACCTACCCCCTGGCATCGGACGGGCAGCCCTTGACTGCCAGTATATTTGGTCTTGCAGACTTCAGGGACGTACCCGGATACTGTCGCCAGCATCCGTTGTGAGCTCTTACCTCGCATTTTCACCCTTGCATGCCGCAGGCATGCGGTAGTTTTCTGTTACGTTCACCATAAGGTTACCCCTATCTGCGATTTCCGCAGTGAAGCGCCCTGTTCTGTCCGGACTTTCCTCACCGTTCCCCGAGAAAGGGACCGGCGCGGCAGATCGTCCCGCCTTTAGAAATAACGTCAGTTCGACGAATTTATGTTGCTCAGGACTAAGGAATTCGTCGAACAGTCGTTAAGGATTTCTGCGAAATCCAGATTTCTTAAACCCCAGTCGCTGTGGCGACAGCCCCTTTTCAAGG
>CALUQC010000100.1 GCA_944322805.1 uncultured Bacteroidales bacterium
AGATATTATTCAGCCTAAGAAATATCAAAAAGGTGATATAATTCTAAATGAAGGTGATATCTGTAATTGCCTATTTTATATAGAAAAGGGATTTATTAGACAGCACTACCTAAAGCATGATAAGGACAGGTTTAATCGCCTGCCCTTTCTTGTTTCTATAACAGATTCTTCATCGCTTCATCTATCTGGGAGTTCTCGAATGAATCAAGATAGATTTGTGTGGTTTCAAGGTCGGAATGCCCGGGACTTGCGTCTGATTTGGAATACCTCTCCAGTATGTCCCTTGTCTGCGGAAGTATCGGGCTGTTGAGTTCCTTGCCTGCCTTGTGTCGCTGATAGTAGATTCTGCCATTCTGGATGTCTCCGTACCGCAATGTGGCTATGTCCTTGAAGTTTATCCCTGCCACACAATAACTGAACAGGAATATGTCCCGTGCGAATGAGAGCGAGTATGATTCGGTGCTTTCTGGAAGTTCAAGCGACTGTATCTTCTGCACATCCTCTTTGGTTATCGCCCTCTTTCGGGTAGGTTTCCAGAATCTTCCAATGTTGTATTGCTTGAATGGATTATCCGTCTCTGCAAATACTTTCTGCTTGACAGGGTTTCCCCGGTGATCCCATAACCAATTGATACAAATCAAGAAAGCAGGCCATAAATGACCTGCTTCCTGAGCGGAAAACGAGACTCGAACTCGCGACCCCGACCTTGGCAAGGTCGTGCTCTACCAACTGAGCTATTTCCGCAAAAGTTGGAATAAATGCTCTAAATAAGCCGCCATTCGAGGAATGGGATTGCAAAGATATGGATATTTTCTTTATCTCCAAAATTTTTTACGGCAGTCTCTGCAATATTTATGGGGCAGAGTCAAAATAAGTGTTTTGATACGGCCCCATAAGATGTAAGAATTAGTAAAATACACGGCATTGAGGATGAGGGCGACAGGAGTTTACTGACATAAATTGCTCAAAATAATACGGCAGTTTGCAATTATAGCATATCGGCAAAAAATTTTTCCCGGCCGATGTAAGATTTCACAAAAGCACGGTTTATAATACCTGAATGCATTCAACTGTTAAGTTAAACATAAAAGACAAAAAAAAGACGAAACCGTCGTAATCGGCGAATATTCCGGAACAATGGGACACTTTCTCCGGAAAATCTGACAATCACTATCCCTCAGGCGGAAACTCCGGCACAGGCTGAAGCCGAAGAAGAAACCGGTACAAAAAAGGGCACCCGCCCTCATCGGCATTTATAGTCACAGCGACGTCTCGAACTCCCGAAGGAAGCGGAGGTCGTTCTCGAAATAATTCCTGAGGTCCTTCACCTGCCATTTAAGCATCGCGATTCGCTCGATTCCCATACCGAACGCAAAACCGCTGTATTTTTTGCTGTCTATCCCGGAAGCCTCGAGGACGTTCGGATCCACCATACCGCAGCCCATGATCTCGAGCCATCCGGTACCCTTGCAGATATTACAGCCTTTTCCATGACAGATATTGCAGCTGACATCGACCTCGGCCGACGGCTCCGTGAACGGGAAATATGACGGCCGCATCCTGATCTGGCTGCCGGCGCCGAACATCTCGCGTGCAAACAGCAGAATAGCCTGCTTCATGTCCGCAAATGTCACATTCTCATCTATATACAGCCCTTCCACCTGATGGAATATGCAGTGTGCCCTTGCCGAAATAGCTTCGTTTCTGAATACGCGGCCCGGACATACGATCCTGATGGGAAGCGGAAGTTTCTCCATGGCACGCACCTGTACGGACGATGTATGTGTCCTGAGCAGGATGGAATTGGCGCTTGAAGAAATGAAAAACGTATCCTGCATGTCGCGGGCAGGATGTTCCGGAGGGAAATTCAATGCTTCGAAGACATGCCAGTCATCCTCTATTTCCGGACCTTCCGCCACATCATAGCCGAACTTTCTGAAAATCTCCACTATCTCCTCCCTGACAATCGACACCGGATGGCGTGATCCGAGAGGAAGCATGTCGCCGGGTTTGGTCAGGTCGAACGATGCGGATGAAGACGCGCTTTCCTGTACGGAATCACGCAAAGCCTCTATCTTGGACACTGCCGCCGTTTTCAGCTGATTCAGTTTCTGGCCGAACTCCCGTTTCTGCTCCGGCGGCACGGTCCTGAATTCTTCGAACAGTTTCGTGATTTCACCCTTTTTGCCGAGGAGACGAACTCTAACCTCCTCTATTTCATTTTCAGTCTTGCAGGCCAACGCATTTATTTCTGCAAGCAGCGATTCTATCTTTTCCTTCATATCTCAAATTTTTTCAAAGCCTGCGGCAATAACACACAGGATTCTCATTCCATCCTTGATTCCGAGCAACTCTTTCAAATACTCCTCCGCCGTTCCCGATGCAGGATCCGAGCTGACCCTCGGCCGGGCATTGACATGTACCCAGCAGCTTCCGAGACCGAGGTCCGTAGCGGCAAGTTGAAGAAAAGTGGCGGAAATAGCGCAGTTGTCCACCCACAAATCCGTTTTGGTCTCGTCTCCGAGCACAACGATGACCACAGGGGCATCCTTTACGAAAGCCGAGCCGCGGTCCCGCATCCCGGATATTGCCTCGATGGTGTCATGGTCTTCTATGACCATGAATGCAGAACTCCTGGTGTTCTTTGAAGACGGGGCAGTTTCTGCCACCGCTATCATCCTGTCTATAAGATCCCTTCCGACAGGGGCGTCAGTGAATTTCCTGACACTGTGCCTTTTGGCTATTACCTCTGAAAATTCCATAATTCATACCATAATTGCACGGCCACGTGCATCCATCCTTTACTGAAAAACTACTTTCCGCCCTCCGACTGCGCCTTTCTCTTGTTCCTTGCCTTCTGCTGTTTGGCCGCACCGCTTTTCAAATACGCCTTCCACTGTTCCCCGGTGAACAGTTTCATATAAGTGCTGTCTATTTTCGACATCCACTTGTCCTGAACGGCAATATACATCGAAGAATTGGAAACCTTGGCCGACTGCAGCGCCTCCAGCTCGTCTTTCATCGCCTGGAAATCATGCTGCAGGGTCGAATCCACGTAAAATACCTGCCAATATTCCAGATTCAGCAGCCTTTCGAGCCGTTCGGCCTCTGTCGCAGCCATCTCGGTGACTGTCGGCGGCTCCTGCTGTTCCTGGGCAAAACATTGTCCGGACACAAACAGCGGAAGTGCCGCAACGATAGCAATGCAAAACTTTTTCATCATTTGTCGAATATTTTCCGTTCTTCCGGTATTTGAAACCGTTTCCTCATGCCTCCGCCTTTTTTGCCGTCGACGACAGGAACAGTTCGTCCATCTGCGTCTGATCGATGTACGACGGCGAATCTATCATCACGTCGCGGCCCTGGTTGTTCTTAGGGAATGCGATATAGTCCCTGATGGTCTCCTGCCCGCCGAACAATGCGCAAACCCTGTCGAAACCGAATGCAAGGCCTCCATGAGGCGGAGCGCCGAACTTGAAGGCATTGATGATGAAGCCGAACTTGTACTGCGCGTCCTCGTCGGAGAATCCGAGCACTTCGAACATCCGCTGCTGCACTTTCGCATCATGTATCCTGATGGAGCCGCCTCCGAGTTCCGTACCGTTGAGAACGAAATCGTATGCGTTGGCGCAGACCTTTTCCAAATCCTCCTTCCTGTCACTGTAGAACAGGTCGAGATGTTCCGGTTTCGGGGCCGTAAACGGATGGTGCATCGCATAGAAACGGGAAGTCTCGTCATCCCATTCGAGAAGCGGGAAATCCACCACCCAGAGCGGTGCGAAATTGAACGGGTCCCTGAGTCCGAGCCTGTTCCCCATCTCGATACGCAGCACGCCGAGCATGGTCTGGGTTTTTCTCTTAGGTCCGCAAAGCACCAGTATGAGGTCGCCCGGCCTGGCTTCCATCTTCTCCGCCACAGCTTTCAGCTCTTCCTGCGAATAGAATTTGTCCACAGAGGACTTGATGCTGCCGTCTTCATTGAACTTTATGTAAACCAGTCCCTTGGCTCCTACCTGAGGTCTCTTTACCCACTCGGTCAGTTCATCGAGCTGCTTGCGGGTGTATGAGGCAAGACCTTCGGCACAAATGGCCCCTACATAGTCGGCGGAGTCGAACACGGAAAAGCCATGCCCCCGGACCATGTCCGTAATTTCATGAATCTTCATGCCGAAACGGATGTCCGGTTTGTCCGAGCCGTAACAATCCATGGCATCGAACCAACTCATGCGCGGAATCGGATCGGGAATCACCACATCCAGCACATTTTTGAACAATGTCCTCATCATGCCTTCGAACACGTCCAGCACATCGTCCCTCTCCACAAAAGACATCTCGCAGTCTATCTGGGTAAACTCCGGCTGGCGGTCTGCACGCAGGTCTTCGTCCCTGAAACAGCGCACTATCTGGAAATACCTGTCGTATCCGGCCACCATCAGCAGCTGTTTGAAGGTCTGCGGGGACTGTGGAAGCGCATAGAACTGGCCCGGATTCATCCTCGACGGCACCACGAAGTCGCGGGCTCCCTCCGGAGTGGACTTTATCAGATACGGGGTCTCGATTTCAAGGAAGTTCTGCGCGTCGAGATAGTTCCTGACCTCGTGCGCTATCCTGTGCCTGAGTTCGAGCGCCTTTTTCAGAGGATTCCTGCGCAGGTCGAGATACCTGTATTTCGCCCGGAGTTCCTCTCCTCCGTCGCTTTCATCCTCAATCGTGAACGGAGGGGTCTGCGCCTTGTTAAGTATGTTGATTGCCGAAAGGCTTATCTCTATGTCCCCCGTCGGCATCTTCGGATTCTTGCTCTGCCTTTCCACCACGGTCCCGACAGCCTGTATCACGTATTCCCTGCCGAGAGAAGTCGCGGTTTCCACCAATTTTTCTTCTGCCGCGGCATCCACTACCAACTGTGTGATTCCGTACCTGTCACGCAGGTCTATGAAAGTCATTCCCCCGAGCTTCCTGGATTTCTGCACCCAGCCGGCCAGCGTCACCGTCTTGCCTGCATCGGAAATGCGGAGTTCTCCGCAAGTGTGTGTTCTGTACATATGATAACTGTTATTTTCTACCTGTCCGTATCCGGCCATGCCGGACAATGCCGGCGTCTCTGACCGCATAACCTGCAAAAATACAAAATAATTCAGAAGCATTTCGAGAAAATGTCCGGAATGTGCATAAATTAATGATTATCCGCAAAAATACCCCCTTAAGTTGTCATGTCGAGCCTGCCGAGAACACCCCTTAAGCTGTCATGTCAAGCCTGTCGAGACACCTGCCGATTGAATTCATGGATTCTTTCGTATCTTTGCACCCTAAACAATAAAGACATGCAGGTTAGACCGAAAAAAGCATTGGGTCAGCATTTTCTGACGGATCTGGCTGCGGCACGGAAGATAGCCGACAGCCTGCAGCCGGACGGTGCGACACGGGAAAATCCGGCTGACGTACTTGAAATAGGACCCGGGACGGGAGTGCTGTCGCAATATCTTTTAGAGCGCGGCGACATTTCCCTGAAAATGGTGGAAATCGACAATGAATCAGTAGACTACCTGCTGGTAAACTATCCGAAAGCAAACGGAGCGCTGATTCAGGCGGACTTTCTGAAACTCGACCTCAACCGTTTTTTCAGGCAGGATTTCTGCGTTATCGGAAACTTTCCGTACAACATTTCCTCGCAGATTTTCTTCAAGATTCTCGACTTCAAGGACAGGATTCCGCAGGTGGTCTGCATGATACAGAAAGAGGTGGCGGAACGTATAGCGGAAAAGCCGGGGACGAAAACCTACGGCATCCTGTCGGTATTTCTCCAGGCATGGTACGACATCGAATACCTGTTCACCGTCGGAGAAGGTGCATTCAATCCTCCCCCGAAAGTAAAATCGGCTGTGATACGCCTCCGGCGCAATGGCAGGACGTCTCTCGACTGTGACGAAAATCTGTTCAGGACAATAGTCAAGACCGGTTTCAACCAGCGCAGAAAAACTCTCAGGAACTCGTTAAAGCCGATTGCCGAGGCAATGGCGGAACGGAAAGGGTGGGACAATGAAAAATTGGCGGAATTCCTTTCCGCCACCGTATTCAGCCTGCGTCCCGAAAAACTCGGCGTCGAAGACTTCATCGCCCTGACAAGACTTTTCCAATGAACACCGACGTCAAATAGGGGCACGGTGTACAAGTGTAAAAATCGAAATTCAACAGTGCGCATTAAAACGGCTCTCTGCCAGTTTCTCATACTTCGTTCCCGGGCGGCCGTAATTGGCATAAGGATGGATGGATATACCTCCCCGAGGTGTAAACAGACCCGTCACCTCGATGTATTTCGGATCCATCAGCCGGATAAGGTCTTTCATTATGATATTGACGCAGTCCTCATGAAAATCACCGTGATTCCGGAAACTGAAAAGATACAGTTTCAGACTCTTGCTTTCCACCATACGTACGTCTGGAATGTAACTGATGACGATTTCGGCAAAATCGGGCTGCCCTGTGATAGGACACAATGATGTGAATTCCGGACAGTTGAACTTTACCCAGTAGTCATGGTCCAGATGCCTGTTCTCAAAGGTTTCCAACACTTCGGGGGCATAGTAGGACTTGTATTCAGTCTTTTTGCCCAACGAGTGCAGATGATCGTTTTCCCTGTTCATTGTCAATATTTTATGTAAGCCAGACCAATGTCACTGCTCAGACGATACCGTCGATCGAGCACTGGAAAGACTCCCGGTCCGAAAGATATTTTTCCAGGCCCTCTTTCCGCAGTCTGCACGAGGGGCAATGTCCGCAGCCATCGCCGGGAACACCGTTGTAGCAGGTAAGCGTCTCGTTCCTGACAATATCGAATACTCCGAGACTGTCGGCCAATGCCCAGGTCTGCGCCTTGTCAAGCCACATCAGCGGAGTATGGATGACAAACTGTTCTTCCATCGCAAGATTCAGCGTCACATTCAGAGACCTGATGAACGAATCCCGACAGTCCGGATAGCCGCTGAAATCCGTCTGTGACACTCCCGTAACAAGATCGAATATTCCTCTTTCCCTGGCATAGACTGCGGCAATGCTCAGAAAAAACATGTTGCGGCCGGGCACGAACGTATTCGGCCAGCCTCCCTCCGGTTTTTCCTGATCCATTGCGATGGCACTGTCCGTAAGGGAGTTTTTTCCGATTCCGGCTATTGTCGAAATGTCGACAAGATGAAAATCCACACCCGCCTTTCCCGCAATTTTCCGCGCAACCTCCACTTCGAAACTGTGTTTCTGACCGTAGGAAAACGTGATGGTATGTACCTCGTCGAAGTGTTGCAAGGCCCAGTACAGGCATGTCGTGGAATCCTGGCCGCCGCTGAAAACGGTCAAAGCCTTGTTTTTATTTATCATATATCGAAGATTTTGAACGGATTATAAGATATTCTGTCGTCAAAGGTGTCCATGTTCTCGTATTTTTTCAGTTTGCGGACCACGATGCCGGTGACAGGAAGGATGATGATTTCATAGAGTGTTTTAAGAACTATCTGCGTGACCATCAGACTTGCCATTTCCTTGACACCAAGCCCGAAAAACGCTATCGGAAAGAATATCAGAGAATCGACGGTTTCGCCCCCGACGGACGACACTATCGCCCTTACGGAAAACCGTTTGCCCCGGGATGCGACCTTCATCCGGCTCATTATCCATGCGTTGACGGTTGAGCCGCAAAGGAAGGCCAGCATGGAAGCGAGGGTGACACGGGGTGCCATGGCGAATACATAATCGAAATGAGGACCGCCGTCCCAGAACGGTGCCGCCGGCAGAATCCTGACTATCTGAGCCATGGCTACGACGAAGAAATTCATGACAAAGCCGGTCCATATCACGAGCCGGGCCTTGCGGTAGCCGTAAACTTCCACAAGACAGTCATTTATGATATATGATACGGGAAAAATAATGACGCCGCCCGTCAAGGCGATGTTCCCGACCATGAAAAGTTTGGTCTCGAACAGATTCGAAGCTATCAGGCATACGTTAAACACGATAGCCATCAACATGAAAGACACGGACAGAGCGCGTCTGTCCACAATATTTTGTTCCATACTTCCTTGTTTTGATTTTCGGATGGTTTCCAAGCACACCCGGCTTCCGGACATAGAGTACCGGAAAACGCCTGCAAAATTACACAAGTTTTTTAATTTTCATGCAGGGAGCATGCAGGCAACATAAGAAAAAGACGAAACCGTCCCGAAATTTTACAATATCGATTTTATGAGGTATTTTTGGGAACTTTTTCATAACATGAATATTTCATAATTTCAAAACCGTGTCTGAATCATGGACTTTCAGGAACTTGTATTGAAACGGCAGAGTACAAGGAAATATCTGCCTGACAATGTAGATAAAAAACTGATAGACAAATGCATAGAAGCGGCAAGGCTGGCCCCGTCCGCCTGCAATTCGCAGCCATGGCACTTCGTCGTGGTGGATGACAGGGAAAAAATCAGGATAATGGGTGAAGCCGCTGCCGGATTAGGAATGAACGGTTTCGCCGCCGGAGTTCCCGTCATCGTGGCTGTCGTACTCGAAAAGATGAACTTCACGGCAAAAGTCGGCAGCATGCTGAAAAACAAGGATTACTGCATGCTCGACCTCGGCATCGCAGTGGAACACTTCTGCCTGCAGGCTGCGGAGGACGGTCTCGGCACCTGTATTCTCGGCTGGTTCGATGAAAGGAAAGTGGCGAAACTGCTCGGTGTCCCGAAAGGCAAAAGGATTCCCCTGCTCATCACGGCAGGCTATCCGGACTGCGACATCCGCAAGAAAGTCAGGAAAACGACAGAGGAAATTTCTTCATGGAACAGCTACTGATTGCCCCCTCCCGGCATCCGTCATTCTGACTGAAAATGCAAGACAACATGAATTCGACGGACTGACGTTAAGATACCGCCCTCGAAATCGAATCGAAGAGCGCCGCGGTTTCCTCCGGATTCTTCGCATTGAAAATCAAATGTTCTCCGCTAATTGTGACCACATGCACATATGGAGGACATTTTTTGTTGTTGACATAAAGGCGGCATTTTCCGATTCCCTCCATACTGAAATGGCCGATTTTGACATTGGGCCACCCGATACCGTTCCGCCTTATCTTTATTTTGGGCAGGCGGTCCAGTTTCTCGACCGACTGTATATCATTGAGCTTCACCGAATACCGGTAACTGCCGGAAATGACGAGGCTGTCCGCTGCCACCTCTATCCTGTTCGGACGCAATGATGCTGCAACGGTCAGGATCGCGCCTGCCGCAATCAGCAGGATACCTGCCGTAAAACCTATGTTTCCGATGTTCATAATTGCAATCGTTTCCATGTAAGCACTGTAAGCCGATTCATTAC
>CALUQC010000101.1 GCA_944322805.1 uncultured Bacteroidales bacterium
GAATAATACTCGTATATCCGGCCGTAGAACTCCGCAGCGATGCCGCCTATGGTCTTGTGCCTGTTTATGTCTGTGGCAGTCAGTCCTGATGTCGCCATTCCCCCGACATGGGTATTCTTCGACACGAGGACCACGTCTTTGCCCATCCTCGCCCCCTGTATGGCTGCCACGACGCCGGACGCGGTCTCTCCATAGACGCAGATGTCATGTTTCCGGTCCGTGCATGAGCAGGACAGAAATACGGAAAAGGTAAAAAGTACGAAATTTCTTATTTTCATTTTGGAAATATGTTTGTCAGTAACCTATATTCTGAGGGAAATTCTCGGCTCCCATGTTTATGATTTCGCTTTCCGGTATCGGCCAGCGGACGAAATGAGGGTTGGCGGGGAGGTTTGTCCGGCCTTTCAGGGAAGCCTCGAGGTCCGGATGTCCCGCATAGTTTTTCACCTGGTCGATCAGGATGCCCTGCCTTTTCAGGAAATACCACCTGTCTCCCTCAAAGGCAAGCTCCCGCGCCTGCTCATCGATTATGTCCTTGAGAGTCAGGGTCCCGGTGAATTCGTCATTGCCGGCCCTCGTCCAGGTCTTGTTGTAGTAATATTTCGCCTTGTCCTGATCTCCGAGCATCAGAGCTGCTTCCGCTCCCATTATATAGGTCTCGGCCAACCTGTAGACTATCATGTCCTTGTATCCCCTCGTCTCGAACGGCTCCCGAGTCCAGATATCTCCGTACTTGACGCATCCCGGAAGCACGTTTTTGTTAAGATTGCCGTTTCTATAAAGCGGGAAATAGTCCCCTGGCTTTACCACGACATCCCCGTACTGGATATCCTTGTCCGAGGTGTTCTTGTACTGATGCACGTAGTATGTCGTGTACCTTTTGTCCTTCTCCTGATCGTAAAGGGAGAACAGATAAGGGCTCGGAAGGCATCGGCCGTAAGTATAGCCCCAGTTCTCATAGGAACAGGACTCCTCGTTCGTGCCCCCTATCTCCGTACGGTACATTCCTATGAAAAGGGCTGCGGAGTAATTTCCTTTCGGGGTAGCCGTAGAAAGGTTTCCCCCGAGATTCGTGCTCCACTGCTGGGTCAGGAGAGCCTCGGAATGATTCAGGTCGGCGGCATTGAACACCTGGTCCAGCGGAACGAGAGAATAGGCCGAAGACAAGGATATGGTATCGACCTGGTCGAGGGCCGTCTTCCAGTCCTTCATCCACAATGCGGACTTGGCCAGGATATGCCTTGCAGCCGCCTGGTTGAAGCGTCCCGGCTCGTACGAAGTCATCGCCAGATTCTTTATCGCATACCTGAGATCGGAATATATGAGGTCGAACACTTCCTGCTGGGTGGCAGGATGATAGTCCCGCTCAGAGTTTATGTTTTCAGGATTCACCGATTCGGTATTGAGCCATATCCTGTCGAAAGTCCTGTAAAGGAGGAAATAGGACTGCGCCCTGAAACACCGGGCTTCCGACACGGCTGTCTTCACGGCTTCGGTTTCGGGCAGTTTCGCGGCGGCCGCGATTATGTCGTTGCACTTGCCGATGATGGAATACATGGTCTTCCACATGAATTCCGGCTGAGAAGCAGACGGTTTCAGATAGTTCGGGTCGTAGATTCCGTAGAAGTTTCCTGTACCGCCGTTCGTTACGACCAGGTCCGTGGCTCTTACGAGGGCGAACATGGTGGCGCTTTCCGTATCGTTCGCATAGTACCGCTGCTTGGCATAGAGGGCGTTTACCGCGAGTTTCAGACCGTCTTCGCTTCCGTACACATAGTCCACGGAATAGCTGGTCGCATTCTCTTCGCTGAGAAAATCCGTGCAGGAAGAGAGCAGCAGCAGTGCAGAAGTCAAAATCAATATGTATCTTTTCATCTTTTACTCATGTTTTAGAATGTAACTTTCAGTCCGAACAGCATGGTCCTCGGCTCGGGATAGTCTCCCGGAGTCTGTTCCGGACCATAGCCGAGCACTTCGGTGTATGTCCACAGATTCGTAAAGGAGACATAGAGCCTGAGATTCTGCAGAAGTATCTTCCTTATCATTTTCTGAGGGAAAGTGTACCCGAAGGTGACATTTCTGAGACGTACGTACGTGGCATCCTGATAGCCGAGAGTCGAAATGTAGGCAGGAGCCTGGGTGAAATTCGGGGCAGGAGTGTCGTTCGAAGGATTGTTGGCGGTCCAGTAGTTCCTGCGGATGCCGTTTCTCTTTCCGGTAAGGTCTCCTCCGGTATCGAACGTGGTCAGATAAGAGTTGTAGAACGTTCCTCCGTATGACACGTAAAGATCGGCTGAAAGGTCGAAACCCTTGTAATAAAACCCGGTAGTTATGGAGCCTATCCAGTCTGGGTCACGTTTCATCACCACCTTGTCAGCATCCGTGATCTTGCCGTCTTCATTAGTATCCTTGATTTTGATGTCTCCCGGATGGGAAGTAGGCATGCAGGAATTCGCTATGTCATCATCCGACTGCCATATCCCGTCGAATGCATAGTCGTAGTAGACATTGACAGGCTCTCCTATGAACCATTTGTTGTTTATGTCGTTCAGCGGATTCCCGTTCTCGTCGACCGAGCCGTCTATGACCTTTATCTTGTTGACATTCTTGGCCCAGGAAAGATCCAGGGTCCACTGGAAATCATCAGTCGACACCGGAACAGTGTTCAAGGCAACCTCGATACCCTTGTTCTGGACCTTTCCGAGATTGACCAGCTGGTTGGTGTATCCGAGAGACTGGTTCAATGTCTTGGTAATGAGGAGGTCCGATGTCTCGGTATCGTAAAGTTCGATAGAGCCGGTAATCCTGTCTTCGAGGAATCCGAAGTCGATACCGATATTCGCGGAAGTGGATGTCTCCCATTTCAGGTCAGGATTCCACAGGGTGCCGCCCGGCAGATATCCGATGGAAGTTGTCGAGCCGAACTCGGTAAAATACGAGTCCGTAAGGCCGAGGGTGGTATATGGGGAGATGCCCTGGTTTCCGACCTGGCCGTAACTCAGCCTGAGCTTGAGATTCGTTATCCAGCTGACGTCTTTCAGGAAATCCTCGTTGTTGACTCTCCAGGCGAAGGCCCCTGACGGGAAATAGCCGTACTTGTTGTTAGCACCGAAGACCGACGAGCCGTCCACACGCATGGCGAGGGTGAAGAGATAACGGTCCATATAGGAGTACCTTATTCGTCCGAGGAATGATACCATCTGCCTTTTCGACAGTTCATAGCCCGGCTTGCCGTATTCGAGGGCGGAGCCGATGGCATTGTATGCAAGTTCGTCATTGGCGAAGCCGGTACCGTTTACACTGATTTTCTTCCACTTGATGACATTCATGCTCTGCATCAGCGTGGCGTCGATATGGTGGCCCTTGCCGAAGTTCTTGTTGTAGTTGAGGATATTCTCAAGCAGATAATCGTCTGAAAAACTCTCGCTCACCGTGGCCTTTCCCTGTGTAGTCATACCCGTAGTGTGCTCGAGTCCCTGGTAGGTGTTGCCGCTGACACGCCGGGTGTTCATGCTGACATTCAGCCTGTAGGAAAGGTCCTTGTAGATTTTCCAGTCTCCGAAAAGATTGATGAGCAGACGGTCGGTGATGCTTTTGTTCTTTGCGTTGTTGATATTCCACAAAGGATTGAAGTGCGATTCTCCAGCCTCGGTCACATCCTGGCGCAATGTCACGCCGTCGTCTTCATAGACCTTGGCAAGCGGCGGCATGGTCACGAAAGAGTTGAAGGAGCCGTCCGCAGTGGTTTTCCATCCCCTCGAAAAAGAAATGTTCGCACCGACACTGATTTTCTTTCCGAGCTTCTGGTCGATATTGAGCCTTCCGGAAAACCTCTCGAAACCGGAATTGAGGACCATACCGTCCTGGTTGAAGTATCCGAGGCCTAAGGCGAACTTGGTATTTTCGCCGCCTCCCTGCACCAGGACATCGTGTTTGTGCTGCACGGCGGGACTGATCATGAGTTTCTCCCAGTCCACATCCTCCCCGGATTTGAGTACATCGAGCATCACTCCGCGGAAGCAGTCCTGTTCGTCGAAATAGCCGTTTGCATTGTAATAGGCCTCGCGTCTGTACGCAGCCCATTCCTCGCCGTTGTAGAATTCGAAGTTCCTGTCAATGGTCTGGACCGCAACATAGCCGTTGTAGCTGACCTGAGGCCGCCCCTTCACTCCGCGTTTGGTGGTGATCAGAATCACTCCGTTTGCCGCACGGGCTCCGTAGATGGACTGGGAGGATGCGTCCTTCAGGACTTCTATGGACTCGATTTCATTTGAGTTCACATCATCGATGTTCGTCATCGGCACTCCGTCCACCACATAGAGAGGGGCATTGTCGCCTGAAAGCGAACGGCGGCCGCGGATAAGGATGGAAGATGTGCCGCCAGGCTCCGCGCTCCCGAGATTCACCTGCAGGCCGGGAGCGGCGCCTCTGAGCATTTCCGCTACGCTCGTAGTCGGGATCTGATTTGCCTTCTCAGCCTTTACCGAAGATATGGCACCTGTTACATCGCTTCTTTTCTGGACACCGTACCCGACCACAATGACTTCGTCGAGCATCCGGATGTCCTCCCGCAGGGAAACACGTATGTCTTCGGTATTACCCCCCCCCACGTATATTTCCTCGGGGAGATAGCCGATGATGGACACCGTGAGCATGTCGCCTTTCCTTGCGGTAAGCGCAAAATGTCCGTCAAGATCCGTGACGGCAGCGGCGTCAGGGTCGTCAGGAGAATACACGGTGGCCCCGGCCAGCGGTTCCCCGGCCAGATCGGATACTTCTCCTGAAACGAATTTCCTGTCCTGCTCCGAAGCCTGCGGACCGGACTGGGACGACGGCGAGGCGCCTTTCGACAGGACGATGTTCCCGTCCATAATGCTGAAAGTTATCCCCGTTCCCGAAAATATCTTTCCAAGGACGGAGAGCACGTCTTCGTTTTCCGCATGGACGGAGACTTTCATGTCATTGTCTATGGAGACATTGTTGTAAAAGAAACTGAGTCCGCTTTCCGTTTCTATTTCCCTGAGCACCGAGAAGATGGACTCGTTCCCGGCGTCAATGGAAACCGTACGTGTCTGGGCATGAAGCGACAGCGTACAGAAGACGCAAAGCGCCGAAAGGATGATTTCCTTAGCTGACATAAACTGTAGATTTTAGTGTTAATAATTGTTGTGGAAATAAGAACTGTATTGAAAGGTATTGTCAATATACCCTTATCTTTTCACGTCCGCTTACGTTGGCGGACACAGGGTCCTCTCTCTCGAAACGGATGTCTGTGGTCCGCACGAAATACTCCAGGACGCGGTCGAGGCTCTGGTTGTCGAAACGGCCGGTGTACCTGTTCTTGAGCAGGGACCTGTTCCGTATGTCAAAGGAGACATTGTATCGGTTTTCCACCATCCGGAGAGCATCCGCGAGCGAGGTATTGTCAAATACGATACTTCCGTTTTTCCATGAAGTAATAGTCTCCATGTTGATCCTCGAGCGCGTCACTTCATCCGTCTCCCGGCAGTAGGTGACCAGCTGTCCCGGTGACATCCGCACCACGTGGCTCACCCCGGCAGAATCGGAAAAGGACATCTGCACGCTTCCCTCGACAAGAGCCGTCCGGGCGTCCCTCCCGGGCTCGTCGTAAGCATCCACATTGAACTCGGTGCCGAGGACTTCGACCTGCATGGACGGGGTCTCCACGATGAATCTGCGTTCTTCATCCCTTTTCACATCGAAATAAGCCTCGCCCTTGAGGCTGACCGTCCTTTTTTTGCCGGTGAAACGTACCGGATACCGCAGGATGGAATTGGAATTAAGCCACACTTTCGAACTGTCCGGGAGCGTCACGGAAGAAAGCATCCCAGTCGCAGTCCGCATCTCTATGTATTCGTCCGGAGACGGGTTATAGTATTTCCAGGCATACCAGCCGCAGAGGATGGCCGCCGGCAGGAACAGCACTGCGGCGAATCTGGCAACATGGCGGGACACCCGGACAAGTCCGCGTCCGAACATTCTGCGGTGCATCTTTTTCAAGGCGGCTTCAGTATCCGTCGTCTTCATCACATGCAGGGTTTCGCCCATGCTGCATATGCGGCATACTTCGTTTGCAAGGCGGACATGTTCTTCATCGGAGTGAATCCATTGCTCGAGAGCCTCCGCCCTGGATTTGTCAAGCTCCCCGGAGAAATAGCGGACATGCAGGATACCGATTTCGGCCTCCTCAAACGCGTGTTTTCCGTTATCGTGATCTTTCATTTTTTCTTCTTTTATATATTAGTCTGACGAACATCGAAAATTCCCGAAGAAAAAAGCCGATTTTTTGCAAAAAAATTTTTGCAATGTATATTTGCAGCAAATGGAAAAACCTAACAACACTGAAGACAGCGTCCTGCTTGACAGAATCAAGGATGGGGACAGCAAGGCATACGACTCACTGTTCAGGCGCTACTATGCACCTCTGTGTGCATTCGCCTGCCGGTACACTGAAATAAACGATGCCGAAAACGCCGTCCAGGATGTCATGCTGTACCTGTGGGAAAAAAGGAGCAGCATTTCCGTGCGCAATTCCGTCTCCACATATCTCTACAACGCCGTAAGAAACCATTGCCTGACCCTCATGAACAGAGGCGTCATCAAGGAAAAAGTGATGAATTCCATACAGAAGGCAATGCGTGAAAAATATGACAATACGGATTGGTGCTCGGCCGAAGAACTGTACAGGAAATATGATGAAGCCGTCAGGAGTCTTCCCGAGCCGCTGAGGGATGCTTTCGAGAAAAGCCGTTTCGGGAACATGAAGTTCAAGGAAATCGCAGAAGAAGCCGGGGTGTCGGCAAGAACGATAGAGTACCGGATATACTCCGCCGTCAGGATTCTCCGGCTGAAACTGAAAGACTACCTTCCGGTATTCGTTTTTATCCTGTAAATTCCTGGTCCGCCGGAGGGAAAAGACACAAAAAAAGGTTGACGCAAAATCTCTTTTGTGCCAACCTTTTTTTGTGTAGTCCCGAGCAGAATCGAACTGCTATCTAAAGTTTAGGAAACTTCCATTCTATCCGTTGAACTACGGGACCGTTTCAGAAGCAATGCCTACTCGGCGCTCTTCTGGATAATCTGGCGACCTCTGTAATAGCCGCACTCCGGGCATACTCTGTGATACATCACAGTGGCGCCACAGTTTGAGCATGTAGCCAAAGTAGGGACTACAGCCGTATCATGTGTTCTTCTTTTGTCTCTTCTCTGCTTCGAGACCTTGTGTTTCGGATGTGCCATTTCTGTTATTTATTTTTTATGTTTTCCTTTACCGTCAATTGTCGAAAAATGTCTTGAGCGAAGCAAACGGGCTGTTCTGTGCTGCCTCCTCCGCACCGGGCACCGATATGCCTGTTCTCAGGTACTCCAGCACCTTTTCGTTGCAGCCTCCCTCCGGATGATACCGTCTTTGAGGCAGCGACAGGCAGACATAGTCGTATATGACCTGCGCCAGATCGAATTCCGCATTGTCCGGAGACAGCCGTATCACCTCCCGCCCGGACGAATCGTCCTCCTCCTGCTCCGTTCCGCCGCCGAACTTCAAACTCAGCAGCGCAGTGACATCCACCGGCAGCGAAAGCGGATCAAGGCATCTGTCGCACTCCACAGTTACATCTCCCTCCATATGGCAGTCTATTCCGACATACTGGCCGGACTTTTCCACCTCAGCCGTTATCCGCAACGCCGCATCATGAATTTCGACATTGCCATAGCTTTCAAAAAACTCCTTGTTCACAGTATAGCTGTAAACGGTTTTTCCGTTGGTCAATCCATTTATCGGGATTAGAAAATCATTTTTATCCATAACCCTAAACAGATTTGAGCGTGCAAAGATAGGAATTTTTTTTGAAGTTCCTTGAAAACTCTCCAAATTTTATTCAAATTTTCAGAAAAACCGGTTTTCCGCCTCAGTCCTGATTCGCGCTTTTCCGTTTCCTTTCGATTTCATCGAGGATGATTTTCCTGATTCTCATGGACTTTGGAGTCACTTCCACGAGTTCATCTTCCTGAATATATTCAAGAGCCTCCTCAAGGGAAAAAACGATCGGAGGCGGCAGCATCACCTTGTCATCGCTGCCTGAAGCCCTCATGTTGGTCAGTTTTTTCGTCTTGCAGATATTGATGTTCAAATCCCTTTCCCTCGTATGTTCACCCACGACCTGCCCCGCATATATCTCGTCTCCGGGATTCACGAAGAAACGGCCCCTGTCCTGCAGTTTGTCCATGGAGTAGGCCACAGCCACGCCGGTCTCAAGAGACACGAGAGAGCCGTTCGTCCTGTTTTCTATGTCGCCCTTGTAAGGCTCGTATCCCTTGAAGCGGTGAGCCACCACTGCCTCTCCCTGCGTGGCAGTCAGCAGATTGCTCCGCAGCCCCATCAGGCCCCTTGCCGGAATATCGAAATCCAGATGCGTCCTGTCTCCCCTCGTTTCCATATGGATAAGCGCCCCCTTCCTTCGGGTCGCCATCTCGATGGCCTTGCCCACGAACTCTTCCGGCACCTCGATAGTCAGATTCTCGATAGGCTCGCAGCGCTGTCCGTTTATGGTCTTGTCCAGCACCTTGGGCTGTCCCACCTGCAATTCGAAACCTTCCCTTCTCATGGTCTCGATCAATACCGAAAGATGCAGCACTCCCCTTCCGTAAACTACAAAAGAGTCGGCATTCGGCCCCGGCTTAACCCTCAGGGCCAGGTTTTTCTCAAGTTCCTTCTCCAGCCGCTCTTTCAGATGGCGCGATGTCACGAACTTGCCTTCACGCCCGAAAAACGGAGAATTGTTGATACAGAACAGCATGCTCATAGTAGGCTCGTCCACCTCTATAGGAGGGAGCGGCTCCGGATTGTCGAAATCGGCTATGGTGTCCCCGATTTCGAATCCGTCGAGCCCCACGACAGCGCATATGTCCCCGCACTGCACCGTATCCACCTTGGTCTTGCCGAGTCCGTCGAAGACCATAAGGTCGCGTATTTTCTGCTTCTGGATTATGTCATACCGCTTGCACAGGCTGACATTCATTCCGGATTTGAGTTCTCCGCGCGTCACCCTTCCTACCGCAATACGTCCTACATACGGAGAATATTCCAGAGAGGATATCAGCATCTGCGGCGTCCCCGGGTTGTGCTCCGGAGCCGGAATCTCCGACAGGATGGCATCCAGGAGCGGTGTGATATCCGTAGTCGGCTTTCTCCAGTCCTCGGACATCCACCCCTGCTTGGCGCTTCCGTACAGTGTCTTGAAATCCAACTGGTCGTCCGTGGCATTCAGCGAGAACATCAGGTCGAAAACCTCCTCCTGCACCTCGTCCGGACGGCAGTTCTGCTTGTCCACCTTGTTTACGACCACTATCGGTTTTTTCCCCATCTCGATGGCCTTCTGCAATACGAAGCGTGTCTGAGGCATGCAGCCCTCGAATGCGTCTACCAGCAGAAGCACCCCGTCGGCCATGTTCAGCACCCTCTCGACCTCTCCGCCGAAATCGCTGTGCCCCGGAGTATCTATGACATTGATTTTAACGCCCTTGTACGGTACCGAGACATTCTTGGCAAGGATTGTGATTCCCCTTTCCCGTTCGAGGTCGTTGTTGTCGAGAATCAGTTCACCCAATTTTTCCTGCTCCCGGGCCTGTTTGGCCTGATAAATCATCCTGTCGACAAGAGTAGTTTTCCCGTGGTCAACGTGCGCGATGATCGCAATGTTTCTGATTTCCTGCATATTCATTCTAAAAAATGGACTGCAAAAGTAGAAAAATCCGGAAAGAAAAAGAATTTTTTATGCCATTTTATTCATATCTAAAGTCCTTTTGGGCTCATCCTCAATGCGTCAAGAGCCCGCCGCAGAGCGGACTGCAGGCTGTCCCTGTCATGGAAGCCGAGTGCGCCTATATTCACCCGGAAGAAACCGGGAACGCAGAATACATCCACCCCCGGACCGGCAATATCGAAAGAGACGGCTGCCGGACAATCTGCACGGACCTGACTGACAACAACCGCGTCTGT
>CALUQC010000102.1 GCA_944322805.1 uncultured Bacteroidales bacterium
TGCGACGGGCCCCCGGCGAGGGGGCGGTGGGGGTGGCGCCCCTTGAAAAGTCGCGAACGTTTTATGAGAATGTCCGGTGGACATTCGAAAGTGAGCAGGGGCGCCACAGCGACTGGGGTTTAAGAAATCTGGATTTCGAAGAAATCCTTAACGGCTGTTCGACGAATTCCTGGTCCTGAGCAACATAAATTCGTCGAACTGACGTTAAAAAAGAAATCGACCTCAAAATTACTTTCGGGCCGGCTTCTTTTGCATCATTATGATTTAATGTCTTTTCGTGCGGATGGCGAGACTCGAACTCGCACAGGAAAACTCCCACCACCCCCTCAAAGTGGCGCGTCTACCATTTCGCCACATCCGCAGAAATCGGACTGCAAAGATAAATGTTTTTTCTTATAAACAAAAATAAAAACACTTTCCCGGCATTTCCGTGCGGTGAGAGGGGGATTCGAACCCCCGGTACGGGTAAATCCGTACGGCAGTTTAGCAAACTGCTGGTTTCAGCCACTCACCCATCTCACCATGAGTCCCGTCCTGAAGCCCCTGGACTGCTCCGAAGGCCGCTGAAACGGACAGGACTGCAAAGATACAACAAATTTATTGTTTTGCAATATTTTCGCGCACTGTCAATTTTTTTCATTTCATCATTATATTTGCGCCGGAAATCGAAACGTTTAGAGACAATAAGGTTTATGTTATCTACAGGCACGAACATGACCCGGCAGGAAAGCGTCCGCAAGCCGGGCTCGCTGCTGCCCGTTCTCGGGCTTACTTTCGCGGCATTTATCTTCAACACCTCCGAATTCGTCCCCATCGGGCTGCTTTCCGGCATTGCCGGGGATTTCTCCATAAGCGAATCGAATGCAGGAATGCTTATCACCGTCTATGCGTGGGTAGTGGCAATAGCCTCACTCCCGCTGATGCTGGTATTCGCCAAGACGGAAAACAAGAAACTCATGCTGTCCATCACGGCATTGTTCGTTGCCAGCCATATATTTTCCGGCTTTTCGAAAGACTTTTACATGCTGATGATTTCACGCATCGGCGTAGCATGCTCCCATGCCATATTCTGGTCGATGGTAACTCCGTATGCAGTACGCATTGCCCCGGAAGGGAAAAAGTCCACGGCCTTGGGGTTGGTAGTATGCGGGTCGTCGATTGCCATGATAGCAGGACTCCCGCTCGGAAGGACCATAGGCCTTTACATGGGCTGGAGGGCGACATTCCTTGTGATAGGTGCAACAGCTGCCGCAATCCTGTGCCTGATGGCCGCGATATTGCCCCGGACCCCGAGCGACAATTCCATATCCCTCCGGAAACTGCCGGCCCTGATCAAGTCACCTGCCCTGATGAACATATATCTCGTGACGGTCATAGCCATTACCGGTCATTTCACATGCTACAGCTACATAGAGCCGTTTCTGGCGAGGGTCGCCGGGCTTGGTGAAAATGCCATCACAATGGTTCTTACCTTGTTCGGCATTGTCGGCCTGATATGCAGCTTCATATTTTCGAAATACTATTCAATACATCCGGACAGGTATATCCGTTTCGCAGTGGGCGGGATATGCGTATTCCCTCTCCTGCTTCATGCTGCCGCCCATAATCCTGCGACTGCCGTAATCATGTGCATCCTGTGGGGGTTTGCCATAAACTTCTACAACTTGTCGTTCCAGTCCGAAATCATAAGGAACGCCCCGAAAGGCACCGCCGTAGCCATGTCCATCTATTCCGGCATATACAATATAGGAATAGGTGCCGGCGCCCTGATCGGAGGCTGCATATGTTCCGGGCTGTCCGTCACCTATACAGGATATGCCGGCGGAGCGATAGCCGCAATCGCCGCGGCAGTATGTTTCATGAAACTGATGCCGTCATTGCGCAAGGCAGATGCGGGCATGGCCGAATAACAGATGAGGCAGCATTATTGCTTCGCGATATTTTCCCGCATGTCGGTGTCAGCCTGGATATTCTTTATCTTGTAATAGTCCATGATGCCGAGATTGCCTGAGCGGAATGCCTCAGCCATTGCCAGCGGTATCTGCGTCTCCGCCTCGATGACTTTTGCCCTGGCCTCCTGTGCCTTTGCCTTCATCTCCTGCTCCAATGCCACCGCCATTGCCCGGCGCTCCTCGGCGCGGGCCTGCGCTATGTTCTTGTCGGCTTCTGCCTGGTCCATCTGCAGCACTGCTCCGATATTCTTTCCGATATCGATATCCGCGATATCAATCGAAAGTATTTCGAAGGCGGTCCCTGCATCAAGACCCTTGCTCAACACAACCTTGGAAATGGAATCAGGATGCTCCAGAACCAGCTTGTGGCTCTCGGTGGCGCCGATGCTCGACACGATGCCTTCGCCTACCCTGGCCAGGACAGTCTCCTCTCCGGCACCGCCCACCAGCTGCTTGATATTGGCCCTCACCGTTACCCTGGCCTTGGCGATGAGCTGTATTCCGTCCTTGGCGACGGCTGTCACCGGAGGCGTATTGATGACCTTTGGATTGACAGACATCTGCACGGCTTCGAACACGTCTCGTCCTGCCAGGTCTATGGCCGCCGCCATCTTGAAATCGAGGGCGATATTGGCCTTGTCGGCAGAAATCAGGGCGTTCACCACGTTAGGCACGTTGCCCTTGGCCAGATAGTGCGCTTCAAGTTCGTTGGCATCGAGTTTCAGACCGGCCTTGGTACCTGTCACCATGGCCATCACTATCGTTCCCGGAGGAACTCTTCTCCAGCGCATCAGCACTAACTGAATCAACGAAATACGCACGCCGGAAATCAAGGCCTGGAACCACAGGGTCACCGGAAAGAACCAGAGGAATACCATCAGGGCGACGATTGCGACAGCCACCCATATTACAATCAGTGTCATGTGAAAAACGGTTTTTATTATTGCACTTGTTGAAATCCATCACTACGGCATTGGCGCCAGCCGACCCATCCTTCAGGTATCAGAAATCTTCCTGTTTCGGCTTTACATAAATCTTGTTGTCCTCCATCAGGACGACTTCCACATCCGTCCCCGGGTCTATCACGCCTTCCAGCGAAGTCACTTCATAACGGACATCCCGTATCATGGCAGTGCCCATCGGAGCCAGCCTCGTCATCGTCTTGCCGCAGTCCCCTACCGAAACAGCGTTTTCATCGAACATGCTGGCCTTGGAATCGATATTCGTATGCAGCGCCAGTTTTTTCCAGGTCCCGGCCCTGAGGACATACACTGTCAGCACGACCATGAGCACCACGTTGAATACGGTAATCACTGTCCCGACAGCCGTCCCGAACACGTTGAAGGCGTAAAAGCAAGACCCGCCGAGGGCAATGACACCGAGGATGCCGGCCACGCCCACTCCCGGAATAAGCAGAATCTCGGTAAGAATGAGCAGGATGCCCACTATCATCAGAATAATAATGAATGCCATATGAATTGCTGTCACTGTGTTACTTCCTTCGTGCCGATCTTGACATGCGAAACATCCGCCACCCCTGCCGCACGGACTGCCACTGACACCTTTTCCACGATGTTCCTGTCATCGAAAGTCCCTACAATATACGTTATTTTTCCGTCTTTTTCAGTTTTTGCTATATCTTTTTTCCCGCAAATCTGCTCAATGGCCGATACGGCCAGATCCGGCAGCACACCGTCATGCGGCACGATGACTATCTGATACAGGGATACCGTACGCGTCTTTTTCTCCATGGCGCGGGCCTTGGATACCGGGACGGGCTCGCCGTCGTAAAATGCGGTGACATATGCCGTACGGAAGCCTGCTTTCTTGACTTTGTTCAGGTTGGAAAGTACATCGTTGTACGTACGGAAAACGCCTGCGCGGTAAACATATCTCCCTGCCGGAGTGATTTCTTCAAAAACGGGGCTGAGACCTCTCAGACTCGGCACGGACGCTCTCGTCGAAAGGCTGAATATCTGGATCTGATATACGATGCCGTCCGGCAATGTGTTGTCTTCCGCAAACCTGCCCTCCGGCAGGATCATGAACGTATAGTCGAATTTCACTTCCGGCTTTTCCACTACGATATCCAAGGGTGCACCGGGAGTCATCCGCGAAAAGACATAGTTCGAAGACTCGCCTTCTATCTCCCGGTCCGCTTCATCGGTCAGCTTGTCCGGGTCGAGGACGATTCCTTTGAACAGGAATTCCATTTCTATCTTCTGCAGCGCCCTGGAAGCCCTGTCGAGAGAATCCTGGAACACCGGAATCATGGCCTCGTCCTTCAATATTTCAGCGGACATGTAATCCCGGAAAGAAGGATCCGTACTTTCGGAAAAAACGGCCCTCTTGTTGTCAAGTCTGACATTGCAGTAGTAAATCGAGTCCCTGAGCGCCCTGACTTCCGCCACCTTCGCCGCATATTCCCGCGTGTCCTCATCCTCCGGAGCTATCCTCGACACGCCGGTGCCGGTCTCCAAGTGCCCCGGATCATCTTCAGGCTCCAATGCCATCAACCGGCGCAGCTGTTCCGTATCCCCGACGCTTTTCCTTACAGGCATCGTCACATATTCAAGCACATAGACATCCACACTGTCGGCCGGACAATTCCTGTCAGAAGCGAAAATGGAATATTTCCCGTCCGGGGTATTGATGAACAGAAAATCATTGTAAGGAGAAGAATACGGCATACCCATATTGGACGGAGGCCCCCACTCCTGCTGATCCTCGTTCCAGACAGACACATACAGGTCGAATCCGCCCATCCCGTACAGACCGGAAGACGCAAAATACAGATGCTTTCTGTCCGGCGACAGCATAGGATATATTTCATCGCCGGAAGACACCAAATATTCGTTGAGCAGAGACGGGACCGACCATGTAGAATCTTTTTTGTCTATTCGGTTGATATTCATGGACCCGCCGGAATCCGGAGCCGAATAATAGACGGTGCGGCTGTCCCCGGGGAAATAAACGGCCTTGTAGAAAGGATGGTTGCCGACCGTATCCAAAACATTCGGGACCGGCCTCCAGCTTCTGTCATCGAGAGGGTAATACAGGAAAAAATCCTCGAGCGAAAACCGGTGTTTGGCCACGACTGTCGGCTGCAGGACGAAGTCCGTCATACCCAATCCGTTCTCCGACAACATCTTCGCATCTTCTAT
>CALUQC010000103.1 GCA_944322805.1 uncultured Bacteroidales bacterium
GACGGGGCGCAGCAGTCGAACAATGCCAACCTGCAGATGACCTCCGCCACTGCAGGCGGGAACACAGACTCGCCTCTGTATTATCAGGAAATGAATGCGGGGAACAGTGCGGCCGGTATCGATACCAGGACCATTTCCTTAGACAACGTGGAGTCCGTGGAAGTGATACGCGGCATCCCGTCCGCCGAATACGGCGACCTGACTTCCGGAGCGGTCATAGTAAAGTCGAAAGTGGGGCAGACGCCTCTGAGCGTAAAGTTCAGCGCACGGCCGGAGCAGTACCAGGGCTCTGTGTCGAAAGGCCTGCGTCTCGGAGACAAGGGAGGCACACTGAATCTGAACGCCGATTTCCTGTATACCATCAAACGCCCGATAGAGTCGTACTGGAACTACAGGAGATTCACCGCTGGCGGCATCTGGGCGAAAAGGTGGAGCGACAGTTTCGACACCCGCACGAGCCTCAACGTCCACTACGGGTTAGACAAACGCACCGACAACCCGGACAACGCCGCCAGCCAGCTCGAAGAATCCGGACTGGACGTCGGCTTCAAGTTCAACCATACCGGAAACCTGAACATAAACAGGGGATGGCTCAAATCGTTGGAGTACGGAGCCACATTCAATTATACGGACAAACTTTCGGAGGAGTCTCAGATTGCGAGCAGCGCGAGCGGCATATACTCCACGAACATGGTCTCGGGCTCCATCATCTCGAACTGGACGGGACAGCACATCTACGACAATTCCGGGAACGAAATCACGAATCTGCTTCCCGGGACTGAAAACGCCTTTCTCGACAACATGAGCGACACCCGCTTGGTCAAGACATCCGTTTACGGGAAAGAACTTTATGCCAATGCAAGAGTAAAACTGACGCTGTTCAAGGACTGGAACAACGGCATCAGCAACAGAATCATTGCCGGAGCCGACTTCAAGTCCGACGGCAACCTCGGAAAAGGCAAGGTTTACGACAACGAGACTGCTCCGAGCCCGGGCAGCAGTTTTTCGAGCGAAAGAATCCGCCACTATTACGACATTCCTTTCATCAACCAGTTCAGTCTATACGCCGAAGACCTGTACAAACATGCTTTCGGCAGGAACGAATTCGTTCTTTCGGCGGGCGTCCGATACGACAACATCAACGGGAAAAACATAGTGGCTCCGAGAGCCAATGCGTCCCTGTCCCTGTTCGACAGGGTGACTCTGAGAGGCGGCTACGGCATCACGGCCAAAGCGCCGTCGCTCGTGTACCTGTATCCGGAAAATGCATATTTCGACATGCCGCTCTATTCTTCCGGCTACAAGGAAAACCCTGCGGAAGAACTTTACATAGTCAAGACCAATATTTATTCCGCAGAAAATCCCGACCTGAAAATCGCCACGAACAACAAGGCGGAAGTCGGCTTGGATGTGCGTCTGTGGGAAAACAGACGGCTCTCTCTGACGGCATACTGGGAAAACATGAAAAACGGGTATGCCCTCATCCGGTCTTTGGAGAACTTCCATCTTGTAGACCTGCCGCGATACAGGGCCGTGCAGGAAAATCCGGGCGGGCTGCCCACATTGGAGCTCGAAGGCATGTACAAGGCCTGGCAGAGCTACTATACCCCGAGCAACACCGCCGTCAGACAAAAGAAAGGAGTCGAATTCGAGCTGGATCTCGGCCGTTTCGATGCCATCCGCACCTCATTCAATCTGAGCGGAGCCTGGATGCACGAGAATTCTTCCAGCAGCGCATACTCTTTCAGCGAGAACATCAGACCGGGGACGAACGGCTCATTGGACAGGAACATAGGCGTCTACGAGCCGGGCAGAATAGTCAGCTACAGGGAAAGACTCGTGACCACCCTGCGAATCACCCACAATATTCCTAAAATCGGATTCGTAGTCACCCTGACCTCCCAGCTCACCGCAATGGATGCCGCATGGAGCACCTACAGCACGGACATGTTCGTGAAATACCTGTCCCGGACAGACGGGAAAGTCTACGATTTCGATCCGGCGAAGGCAGACGACGAGGAATTCTCATACCTGTTCGACCCGGTCATCCCCGAAAACAGGGAATGGGCTGAAAAAGCCGTCCCTACCCTGTTTTTCAATCTGACCCTGACCAAGGAAATAGGAGACGCCATGAGGATATCGTTCTTCGCGAACAACATGTTCTACAACAGGCCGATATACAATTCCACCAAGAACAGGCGGTCTCTGATAGAGCTCGGAAACGACATATTCTTCGGCTTCGACATCACGTTCAACATCCGATAGGGTGCTGGCGCAATGCAAACGCAATATATAAAACAAACGTTAAACCATTTAATCCCAAAAAAAGATGAAAAAAAGTCTGTTAATCATGGCGATTGCCGTACCGGCTGTCCTTTTCAGCTGTACGGACAACAATGACACGTCATCGACTGTCACCGCCACCGTCAAGCTCGAGGCAGCTGCCGACGTTACCATACCTGAGGGTGCAGTATTTACCGTTACGGCCACCAACTTCGATACCAAGCAGGAAATCAGCGTGGAGGCCGAGAATATGACTGCGGTGTTTACGGATCTTGTACCGGGACGCTATACGTTTATGACGTCGTATATGGAAACTACAGGGACCGACAACAACATTTATTCCGGCTCTCTGACCAATACGAATATTCTCGAAGACGCCGAACTGACGATAAGCATCAAAGTTGCAAAAAGTTCTGCGTTAGTTTTCAAGGAACTGTATTACAATGCAAGTAAAACCTCTGCAAACAAGCCGTATCTGAAAGAGCAATTCTATGAAATCTACAACAACAGTAATGAAACCGTATATGTAGACGGGCTTTGCTTCGGACATCTGATGCCTGAAAATGCGACAGGAAAAAGCAATTACGACTGGGGCGCCCAATATCCGGTATCAGACTATGTATTTTTTGCCAGAATAATGCAAGTACCAGGGACTCCAGGCACAGACAAAAAATATCCGCTCAACCCTGGCGAATCCATCATTCTCTGCCAGTATGCGACCGACCATACCGTACCTGAGCTGAATCCGAACTCCATCGATCTTTCCTCCTGCGAATTCGAATGGTATGAGCCGTCAAATACGAATCAGACCGATCAGGATGCGATAAATCTGAAAATGGCTTTCCCTATCAATCCGTCCTCTCCATATAAAGTCTGGAGTACGACAACCAACGGACCGGCATTCGCCATGTTCTTCCCTACGGAAGAGTTCACAAATGATAAAATCGCTACCGACCAGAATAACGGAGTTTCTACAAGTTATCCAGTGCCGGCATCGATTATCCTTGACGCTGTCGAAGCTATCAAAGATGAAACCCAGGTGCAGAACAAGCGTGTCCCTACATCTCTCGACGCAGGATATATCTGGGTAACGGATGACAACGGGGAGCCTGCCATCCAGGTCGGAAAATCAATCGTAAGGAAAGTACTATACACGGCATCCGACGGCCACGTTATTCTCCAGGATACGAACAATACGACCAACGACTTCGAACTCAAGACCAGGGAAATCCGCCGCTACGGAGCCAAGGCACCGTCCTGGAACACCTGGGCAAACTAAGTGACGAGGACAACCCAAATGGGTATTTTCTATGTTGTTTAATCCCGCGACCGTCTGAACGGTGAACGATATGAAAAAAACTCTGACGATATTGACCGCAGGCATTATGCTTCTGAGCCGGACAGCCCCGGCTCAGGGGCAGGATGCCGCTACACCTCCCCATCACAAGCATTCGGCAGCCATCGAGATGAATCTCATCCGAAGTCTCTGGTACGACTCCGAAAATGCCGCCGGGATGACTGTCGACACCCTGCAGAACTACAACATGGTCTCAGGAGCGTTCGACCGGACTTCCGGAAGCCTCAAATCCCTCCAGCGGGGAGACAGGGAGACATCCGGGAAATTCAACACGAACGGCGCACGCAGAATCGGCAGGATATCCCTGTGGGGAGACTTTACGTTCAAGAATGACTATTGGACAGGGACCCAATACAATACGAACAGGTTTTTTCCATCGCTCGACATGCCTTACTATGTCGCGGATCCGAACAAGGGGGACTGGAACAAGCAGCTTTACGACATGACCGTCAAGGCTGCCTTCCCCCTGTTTTGGAACACTCTCGCTCTCGGAGCCACTGCAAACTATACCACATACAAGGGTGCAAAACAGATAGACCCCCGGGGAGTGCCCATAGGATATGCCATAGAAGTGGTCCCGTCCGTCCTGGTGCGGATAAACGCTCATCATGCATTGGGCGCCGCATTCAAATACAGGAACGGTTTCGAAAGGAATACTTTCAGCAACGTACAGGGCGGCTCGTCCTCGATGGTGTATCTGATGAAGGGTCTCGGAGCCTTTTCTTCCGGCTCCGTTTCAGGCACCGGAGGCATCGGCATATACTATTATCCGGCAAATACGTTCGGAGGCTCCCTGCAGTACAGCTATTTCGGACAGGGATTCAAGCTTTTGGTCGAGGGACGGTATGAGGCCCGGACCGTGGATGCCTTCCAGAATCCTAACATAGCCTACAGGATGGGAACGACAGAGGCTGCAGTGACAGGCGGCAGCGTGCAGATGGTCTGGGGTGAAAAATTCCTGCAGCACATCGAAGCCGACTTCTCGATGACGGACATAGACGGCATCGAATATCTGCAGGAACGGACTTCGGGCAGCGACACAAACGACCCTTACAAGATACTCGCCACCCTGAACATGAGCCGCTACAGCCATGTCGAGGCATCAGCATCATACAATATCTTCTTCAGGAAATTCTCCGACTCGGACTATACCTGGAATTTTGGGGCCGACCTCGGATACATGTCGCGGGCTGACCGGTACAACACACCTCTCTCGACTTTCGACTATCAGAATGCCGAGGCATCCGTTCATGCAAAAAGGAACATAGTCATCAAAAGCAGACACCGTCTCGCTTTCTCTGCCACGGCCGGATACAGATACAACTTGGGAGGCGAATACGACTACAACGGCCCGGATGCAGACCACCGGGTCGTCACGGAATTCTATGCTTCGGAACACGATTTCCTCTCCGCCGACTATGCGAAGGCCGGATGGAGCGCGGCCTACTCATATTCTTTCCGTAAAAGTTCGCTCGGGCTGAGCATCGACGGCACCCATCTCATCGCTTCCGACAGCCGTTCCCGCACATTCCTCGGCGCCACCGTCTCATACATTTTCTAAGAAGCCGTTTCCGGAATCAGGAGCATTCGAAAATTTTCACTATTTTTGCCCGGATTTTAAAAATTTACGAATAATATTCCTGACCGCATGAGTTTATACTCGTTTTACCGCATCAGCAAACCTTCGGAAGAAAAAGTGCCGGAGGAAAGCGTGCAGAAAGTCTATAAAAGGCTCAGAATGCAGACTTTCATCGGAGCAAGCGTGGCTTACAGTCTCTACTATGTCTGCCGCCTCAGTCTGAGTGTCGTCAAACAGCCTGTCATAGACTCGGAACTCCTGACTGCAGGGCAGTTGGGCATCATAGGCTCCTCCCTGTTTTTCGTCTACGCAGTGGGGAAATTCATGAACGGCTTCATTGCCGACTACTGCAATATCCGCCGTTTCATGGCGACGGGATTGGCCGTGTCGGCCATCATAAATCTTATAATGGGAGTCCTCGGATTTTTCCATTCGGCTTTGGGCATCTCGGCCATAGCCGTATTTTTTTCCTTTG
The DNA here is from genome assembly GCA_944322805.1 of uncultured Bacteroidales bacterium. Lineage (GTDB taxonomy): Bacteria > Bacteroidota > Bacteroidia > Bacteroidales > UBA932 > Cryptobacteroides. The sequence continues at coordinate 5,695 of CALUQC010000103.1, forward strand.
CCATACTGTGGGGAATCAACGGCTGGATGCAGTCCATGGGCTCGCCTCCCGGCATCATCAACCTGTCCCGCTGGTTTCCGCTGAACAAAAGGGGCACATATTACGGAATATTCAGCGCCACACCGTATATCGGAGAATTCCTGTCATTCATAGTAATAGGCGCCATAGTCGGGACATTCGGATGGCAGTCCGGCTTCGTCTTCTCGGCCGCCGCAGGCGTCATCGGGACCCTCGTCATCCTGTTTTTCATGAGCGATACTCCTGAAAGCAAAGGACTTCCGTCAGTTCAGGAACTTTCTTCGGAAGAACTGAAAAAAGAAGACAGGATGAGGACTGCGGAAGTTCAGAAACAGGTGCTGAAACATCCCGGAATCTGGATTATTTCCGCTGCGAGCGCATTCATTTACATCACGAAATACGCAGTAGCCGGCTGGGGCGTGCTCTTCCTGCAGAAAGAGAAGATGTTTTCTCTTGAAGACGCATCCCAGATCATAGCGTTTTCAGCGATTTTCGGAGTATTGGGGACCGTTACCGCGGGCTGGCTCTCCGACAGGGTGTTCAAAAGCGACCGCATCAAGCCTGCCATACTGTCAGGCATACTCAGTTTCGCATCACTCGCGCTTTTCCTCCTTTCCGAAGGCAGCTACATGCTCAACATAGTGTATATATCGGTGTTCAGTCTGTCCGTAGGCGTGCTCTATTGCATAGTGGCCGGACTGATGGCCGTAGACATCGTTCCGCGCAAGGCTACCGGAGCGGCATTGGGCATAGTAGGAATTTCCAGTTATATTGCCGCAGGCATCCAGGACATAGCCAGCGGCTTTCTGATAGAAGGCAACATGCAGCAGTCGGCCGATGTCGCCGATGCCGTCTACAATTTTACTCCGGTATCGGTTTTCTGGCTGACCGCAGCGCTGATTTCATTCCTTCTCCCCGTGCTGAACTGGAAAAAGATGATGAAACGGTAGACCGATACGTGTGAAAATCAGGCCGATTTGCAGAAATTTTCGGGAATTCGGCAGATTTTCCGTAACTTTGCAGGCTTGAACTGAAAGGATATCGGAGTCGAGAATCGTTTGGAGATATCCGTTTGATATTGAAAATCAAATTATTATTAATTAAAAATAATAACATGAGTTTGAAAATCGTAGTATTGGCAAAACAAGTACCCGACACGCGCAACGTCGGGAAAGATGCCATGACAGCCGACGGCACCATCAACCGTGCGGCACTTCCTGCCATCTTCAACCCGGAAGACCTCAACGCTTTGGAGCAGGCTCTCCAGTTGAAGGAAAAGCATCCCGGAACTACAGTCACAATGCTGACCATGGGACCGGGCCGTGCGGCGGAAATCATTCGCGAAGGTCTGTACCGCGGTGCTGACGGAGGATATCTGCTTACCGACAGGGCATTTGCCGGAGCCGACACATTGGCCACATCCTATGCACTGGCCACGGCCATCCGCAAAATAGGAGAATTCGACCTTATCATAGGAGGACGCCAGGCCATAGACGGGGATACCGCACAGGTAGGACCTCAGGTAGCCGAAAAATTAGGTCTGGCTCAGGTGACATACGCAGAGGAGATTCTGGATGTCGATGAATCCGCGAAAAAAGTAACAATAAAGCGCCATATCGACGGCGGAGTAGAGACAGTGACTGCTCCACTTCCGCTTGTCGTCACGGTGAACGGAAGTGCGGCTCCGTGCCGTCCCCGCAATGCAAAACTGGTCCAGAAATACAAACGCGCCTTAGGTGCGCAGGAGAAGGCCGAAATCGCAAAAAGCGGGGCAGAACTGCCGTACCGGGAACTGTATGCGGAACGCCCGTACCTCAATATCATTGAATGGAGCACCGCAGACGTGAACGCCGATCTGGCACAGTGCGGCCTCAGCGGCTCGCCTACCAAAGTGAAGACCATCCAGAACATTTCGTTCCAGGCCAAGGAAAGCAAGACGCTGACCGGCAGCGACAGTGATGTGGAAGGTCTGATTGTAGAACTTTTAGCAAATCATACGATAGGATAAGTCATGAACAACGTATTCGTATATCTTGAAATAGAAGGCACCACCGTTGCCGATGTCAGCCTCGAATTGCTGACGAAGGGCCGCAAATTGGCCAATCAGTTGGGCTGCTCCCTCGAAGCGATTGCTGCGGGCCACGGTCTTGCCGGCATTGAAAAACAGGTCATGCAGTACGGCGTGGACAAGCTGCATGTTTTCGATGCGGAAGGGTTGTTCCCTTACACTTCCCTGCCGCATTCATCCATTCTCATCAACCTGTTCAAGGAAGAGAAGCCTCAGATCTGCCTTATGGGAGCTACCGTCATAGGACGTGACCTCGGACCGCGCGTATCTTCCGCCTTGACAAGCGGACTTACCGCAGACTGCAC
>CALUQC010000104.1 GCA_944322805.1 uncultured Bacteroidales bacterium
AAATTCGCGTTTTTCTGCAATCTTCCCCAATATATAAAGGATCCTTACAAGAGGTTCATCGAGAACAAGTTGAGGGAGAAGTTTGATTTCAGGGGGTGTCCTATGCAGATTTTTTTCCGTCAAAAATAACCCGGAGCGCAAAGAGGGGGCATCTGCGGCGTTGCCGGCGGGATGGGGGCTCGGTCATTTACGGAAGTAAACTCCCTTCGCCACCACCCTCGGCGCCTTGCATCTGCCCCTTCTTTGCGCTCCGGCGACCCGGTGAAACAGACGGGCGATGAAAAAACATCTGCGGCGTTGCCGGGGCGGAGCACAATCAAAAGACGGCGACCAACACGGCCGCCGTCTTTCGAACTATAACCCTATTATTAACAACTAAACTAACCTGTTACTTGAATTCGCAAAAGCTGTGCCAAAACTATTCAACCCGTTCGATCTTGAGCTGCTGGATCTGGAAGGAATTCTTGTGATAATTGACGAAAATCGTCACCACGAATCTCTCTCCCCCGGCATTCAGGATGCCCAAAGCGTATTTCATGTTGCATTTGTCCGCCTGATGGGTAATATCGAAAGCGCTCGGATTGTAGGCACTGAAAAAAGACTTTATTATCTGCCTCGCCTGACTACGGCTGGAATCGCTGCCCCCGGCAATAACTTTCACTTCGAGATTGTCGGCGAACCATGCGGAAAGTTTGTCCGCATCCCCCATCCTGATATATTTCGCAATAGGCGTAAATACGTCGAAGTCCTGCGCGGCCGAATTTAAGCCCAATCCCATAAACAGCGCCGGAGCGACAGCCAATATTCTTACCAAATTTTTCATTGCCGGAGAAAATATCAGTGCCGTCAACTTGCAAAATTCGAGCCACATAAGTATATTTGCGAGACTTCGCAACTTCCGGATGAAGATGAGAATCAGATTGATAATGACAGGCAAAACCGACACCGGCTGGGTGGCAGAGGGTCTCGGCATATATTGCAGGCGGCTGAGCCGGTACGTGAATTTCTCGATTACGGAAATTCCGGACCTGAAGAATGCCGCTTCCCTGAGCCGGGATGCCATCAAGGCAAAGGAAGGGGAAAACCAGCTCAAATACATTGCTCCGGGCGACCATGTGATCATCCTGGATGAAAAAGGCCGGGAATTCTCATCCATGGAGTGGGCCTCCATGATAAATGACAGGATGTCCCATTTCCCGGGAGACATGGTATTCATCACAGGAGGGGCGTACGGATTTTCGGATGACGTATATGCGCGTGCGGATGAAAAGCTGTCATTGTCGAAAATGACATTTTCCCACCAGATGGTACGGGTAATTTTTGCGGAGCAGCTCTACCGGGCTTTTACCATTATCCGGGGAGAGCCGTATCATCATGAATAATCGCACGGGAATGAAAAACAGGACAGGGCTTTACCAGTTCAGCTTCAGGAAAAACGGATGGAACATGTTCCTTGCATTGTCCATCCTGCTCTTTGCAGTATCGCTCACGTTCAGAATCACGTCGGAAAATGCGGAAAAGGCTGCGGAAAATTTCGGAGCCCATATCGAAAAGCGGCTCAAGGTACTGGAAGAATATGCCGATGAGGCCCTTGCATCCGACCACAGCCAGTGGATGTCCCTGAAAGGATTCCCACAGGACATGGTCATTTACAGATACGTCTACGATACGCTCCAGTCCTGGAGCAACCAGTTTCCGATAAACAACGACGATATCGGTACGAGGATGGTCGTAAAAAGGCTGGCCAACGTGCGTTCCGGAATATCATCCCCGCTGTCCGGCATATCCGAAGAGAGAAGCTACACGAATCTCGGCTCCAAATGGTACATAATGCGGAGCCGGTCGGACGGATTGAGCTGCAAGGTAATCTACGGACTCGAAATACAGAACACGCTCCTTGCCGACAGGCAGAAGTCGGATTCCGGCATGAATCCGAAACTGAAACTGCCCAAGAAATACGTGGCGATGTCGCTGAATCACACGGGTGGAGTTCCGGTCCTTATAGACGGCCAGCCGCTGTTGAAAATCATTTCCGAAACCACCAAGGACATTCCTATACAGACGAACGCCATCCTGAGATGGATAGCACTTCTCAGCCTGGTCATCTCCGTCATGCTGTACTTCAAAAAGCACACATCCATACGGATGTTTTCCGTCACGGTACTGACACTCATGGCCGTTTCCGCAGTCGCCTATGCCTGGGCCCTGCAGAGCAGGAATGTCGCGAAGCTGTTTTCACCGGACATCTACGCCGACGGGGCCGTGCTCTTTTCCTTCGGAGCGCTCCTGATAGCGAACACCATGATCACCCTTTACCTGATGTGCGTGTACATATGCAGGAAAGAATTCATAAAGAAGGCTTACAGGCACGACAGGCTCCGCCATAAAATCATGTATGTCGCCGGAATCTGCCTCACGTTCATTGCCGCCGGAATATATGTCCACACGATGTTCGTAAGCCTGATTATGAATTCCAATATCGCGCTGGAACTCTACAGATGGCTGAATCTTTCCATATACACCGTACTCGTGTATGTTTCGTACATCGGAATAATGTTCTGCATGCTGCTGATGCTCCAGATGCTCAAGCCGGCAGTACGAGAATTGACCGGGCTGCGTTACAGCGTATTCTCGAAAAAATGGCTGCTTTGCTTTTCGGCGATATGCGCCCTTTACCTGACAGTGATGTCCGGAGTCCTCGGCTTCAGGAAAGAGCAGGACAGAATCATCGTCCTGACCAACAGGCTGGCCCTGGACAGGGATCTCGGACTGGAAATCCAGCTCCGCTCCTTAGAAGACGCCATTGCCACCGACCCCATGGTGGCATCCCTGTCAGAACTCGACAGAAGCGACATTACCATTCTCAACAGGCTGAACGAAAACTACCTGTACCGCGTGTCCCAGGACTATTCCGTCACCGCCACGCTTTGCCGTGACAATGCCGGGCACCATTTCCATACGGGAGACGATGAAGCGCCCTGCATAGACTATTTCGGCAGGAAATTCATGTCGGGCAAGCAGATAGCCCCGGGCTCAAGATTCAGGTTCATATCGGACGAACTCGGAAATTCGACCTACCTGGGCTCTTTTGTCTACTATTCCGCAGCCACGGGAGTCGTCCACATGTTCCTTGAAATCGAGGAAAAGTCCCATACCGGAGAAAACGGATACATGAACATCCTCGGAAGGACATCCAAGCCGGGACAGGTGCAGCTGCCGCAATATTATTCATATGCCAAGTTCCTTTCGGGAAAATTGGTGAGCCACCGAGGCAACTATCCATACCCTGCCGTCCTCAACCCCGACGTCACCGAAGAAATAGACAGCGGAGCGCAATACTTCTTCTCGAAACAGTACATCCATTTCGTGAACAGGATATCCGACGAAGAAGTGATCATCACGTCCAGGACGCGCAGGGGCTGGGCCATGTACCTGATAAATTATTCGTACCTGATGCTGTTCACGTACGGAGCGCTTTATCTGCTGTCGAAGAAAAGAATCAGGAAGAAAAATGCCGCCTTCCGCAACTACTACCGGACGAGAATCAATTTCGTGCTTACATTCTCACTCTGCATCACGCTCATAGTGATGACAGCCGCCAGCGTGACCTTTGTCTACAAAAGGAACACGAACAACATGAACAACATGATGTCAGACAAAATCAACACCATGCAGCGGCTGATGGAGGCAAGGACCAAATTCGCGAACAGCTGGCATGACCTGAATTCCCAGGAAATCGTAGCGGCGATGGAAAACATCGGACACACGATGAAGTCCGACCTGACACTGTACACTCCGGGCGGAAAGGTGTTCCGCTCGACATCCCCGGAAGTTTTCGAGAAAATGCTTTTCGGCACGAGAATGAATCAGGAGGCATATTACAGCATCAAATTCAAGAATCAGAGATTCTGTATCTGCAAAGAGCAGATAGCCGGCTTCAGCTATTACTCCCTCTATGCTCCGCTGTTCAATGAAAATGGCACCATAGTGGCTATCCTGAATACGCCGTACTACGACCAGAACTACATGTTCAGGCACGATGCCTTCTTTTTCAGCGCCGTAATCATCAATATTTTCATCCTGCTCCTGGTAGCGACAGTCCTGCTGAGCACGACCATAATCAACGCCATTTTCAAACCTATCATAGAAATGGGAGAAAAGATGGCTTCCACGGACATCCATTCCCTCGAACTGATAAAATATGACCGGGATGATGAAATCTCAACGCTCGTGAGAGCCTACAACCGGATGGTCACCGACCTGTCGGAAAGCACCAGGAAACTGGCCCAGGCCGAAAGGGACAAGGCCTGGAGTGAAATGGCAAGGCAGGTCGCGCACGAAATCAAGAATCCGCTGACACCTATAAAATTAGAGATCCAGCGGCTCATACGGCTGAAACAGAAGAACGATCCTAACTGGGACCAGAAATTCGACAAGGTTTCCGCCGTGGTGCTGGAACACATAGACATCCTCACCGAGACCGCCAACGAATTCTCAACTTTCGCGAAACTGTACAGCGAGGAGCCCGTCCGGCTCGACATCGATGCCATACTCAGGGATCAGCTCGCCATTTTCGACAACAAGGATAATATCGGCATCTCATATCTCGGCATGCCGGATGCCTTCGTGACCGCCCCGAAGCCGCAGCTTATAAGGGTGTTCGTGAATCTGCTGACAAACGCCATCCAGGCCATCGAAATACAGCAGAAAGAGGACGAGGAAAACGGAAGGCCGTTCAAAAAGGGAGAAATTCTTATCTGTCTGAGGAACAGCACCGTGGACGGATATTACGACATCGTGTTCGAGGACAACGGACCCGGAGTCAGCGAGGAAAACCGAAGCAGGCTGTTCACCCCCAACTTCACCACCAAGAGCGGCGGGACAGGACTGGGCCTGGCAATATCGCGCAATATCGTGGAGAAATGCAACGGGGAAATATCATACCGCAAATCCTACAATCTTTACGGAGCCTGCTTTACGGTGAGACTGCCCAAGGAAAAAGGCAATCAGTAGACATAGTCTTTCACGTCCTGCACGGTAATCGTATTTCCCGACAGGATCAGCAGCCGCTCTACGACATTCCTCAGTTCGCGGATATTTCCGGACCAGGATTTTTCCACAAGCAGCTTCATCGCCTCCGGCTCGACAGGACGTTTGGCCATTCCGGTCTCGGCGCATATCTGGTCCGTAAAATAGTCCACTAAGAGCGGTATGTCGGATTTTCTTTCATCCAAAGACGGCACATTGATGACAATCACGCTGAGGCGATGATACAGGTCTTCGCGGAAATTGCCTTTTTCGATTTCCGCCTTCAGATTCTTGTTCGTTGCGGCCAGCACCCTGACATCCACGATTATGTCCTTGTCGCTTCCGACCCTGGACAGTTTCTTTTCCTGCAGCACGCGCAGGACTTTTGCCTGTGCGGCAAGACTCATATCCCCTATCTCGTCCAGGAAAAGAGTACCGCCGTCAGCCTGCTCGAATTTGCCCTTATGCTGTTTGATGGCAGAGGTAAAGGCGCCCTTTTCATGTCCGAAAAGCTCGCTTTCGATAAGCTCGGACGGAATGGCGGCGCAGTTCACCTCGACATACGGCATTGCGGCCCTTGTACTCTTCTGATGCAGGCTTCTCGCCACCAGTTCCTTGCCCGTACCGTTGGCCCCGATGATAAGTACCCTGGCATCCGTAGGCGCGACCTTGTCAATTATGGCACGAATATGCTGCATGGGCTCGGAATTGCCCACCATTTCCTGCTGTCCGTAGACTTTCTTTTTCAGGATTCTGGTTTCCTTTACGAGAGACACCTTGTCCGTGGCGTTCTTTATCGTGATGAATATCCTGTTCAGGTCGAGAGGCTTCTGGATGAAGTCGAAAGCGCCCTTTTTTATGCATTCCACCGCAGTATCTATGTCCCCGTGTCCGGAAATCATCACTACCGCCGCATCTGTCCCCGCCTCCGTCAGTTTGTCCAGGACTTCGACGCCGTCCATCTTCGGCATCTTGATATCGCAGAAAATCACGGCGTATTTTTCCTTTTCCGCCATCTCGCAGCCGGAAACCCCGTCTTCCGCCACATCCACTTCATAGCCTTCGTCCATCAGAATCTCTTTCAAAGAATTCCTTATCGACCTTTCGTCATCTATAACCAATATCTTCATTGCACATAAATTTTTAAGAGAACGCCTGTCGCCGTTCCGGAAAACACAAGATACAAATATCGGACTTTTTCCTGACAAGCAATAAAGGAATTTCACTATCTTTGTCCGCTGAGATACGTGTACCCATGCTTATACCTGACATCATCATCGCCATCGACGGCTATTCCTCGACGGGAAAGAGTTCTTTCGCCAAACTCATAGCGAAAGAATTCGGATTCCTGTACCTTGATTCCGGAGCCTTGTACCGGGGAGTGACACTGATAGCCGTAGAGCATTCGCTTATCGACGGCAGCAACAATATCGACGAGGAAAAACTGCTTGCCCTGCTGCCGGGAGCGGACCTTCATTTCGAAACCGATGCGGACGGCTGCAAGACCTATATGGGCCGGCGCTGCATCGAAAAGGAAATCCGTTCGCTCGCCGTTTCCCGCAAGGTCAGTCCGATAGCGGCGCTTCCATCCGTCAGAGAGTTTGTCGACGGGAAGCTCCGTGAACTCGGAAGGCGGAAAAGAGTCGTCATAGACGGCAGGGACATAGGCTCGACCGTGTTTCCCGATGCGGAGCTGAAAATCTTCATGACCGCCGATCCGGAAATCCGGGCTATGAGAAGGATGAAGGAAATGGAAAGCAAGGGGGAAAAGGTGAATTTCCAGGATGTTCTGGACAATGTGCGCGAAAGAGACTACATAGACTCGCACCGGGCAGCATCGCCGCTGACAAAGGCTGCCGATGCCGTGGTGCTCGACAACTCCGGCATGACCATGGAGGAACAGATGGTCTGGATAAGGTCTCTGATAGCCGGACGTTTCGGCAATACCGCTTCTAAAAGTTAAACTGCGATGAAACTCTCTGTTGACATTGATGCCAATTCAGGATTCTGTGCCGGCGTGACAAGGGCCATAAAAAAGGCGGAAGAACAGCTCGACGGACCGGAAGGGAAACTTTTCTCTCTCGGAGCAATCGTACACAACGACGCGGAACTGTCGAGGCTCGAATCGAAAGGGCTCGTGACCATAGACAAGGAAGACCTCGAGGAAATGCAGGATGCCGCGGGCGAGACCCTGCTTATCAGGGCGCATGGAGAGCCGCCGTCCACATACGTAAAGGCTGAAAAGCTGCATTTCAAAATCATAGACTGCACCTGTCCTGTCGTGCTGAAACTGCAGGAAAGTATCAGGGAAGCCTATGCCGGCATCAAAAACGGAAGCATAGACGGGCAGATTATCATTTTCGGAAAGATAGGCCATGCGGAAGTGCTCGGACTCGTAGGGCAGGCGGAAGGCAATGCAATAGTCATAGAGAACCTCAGAATGCTTGAAGACGCTGTCGCAGAAAAGAAAATAGATCTTAAGAAACATATCGAGATATTCTCGCAGACGACCAAGAATCCGGCGGAATACGCATCCATCTGTTCGCGTCTGAAGGAGCTTATGGCAAAGGAGAACGAACTTCCGATGCAGAGGTTTGCCGGAAGGGGGCTTCTGACAGTGCACAACACCATCTGTGCGCAGGTTGCCACCCGACATGCCAGGCTGTCGAAATTCGCGATAGATCACGACATACTTATTTTCGTCTCCGGTAAGGCGAGCTCGAACGGCAAGGTGCTGTGCGACAGATGCAAGTCCCTGAATATCCGCACCTACCACATAGAGACTCCGGACGAAATCCGCAGGGAATGGTTCCGGGAAGATGACAAGGTAGGAGTTTGCGGGGCGGCGTCCACTCCCAAGTGGCTGCTGGAGGAAATTGCAAACAATATCCTGGCTTTCAACGGATAATTTTGCGGAATCAATTCATTTTTATATTTTTGCAGCCGCAAAGAAAAAAACTATAATTTTACGGATATATGGCAACTACAGCTGATTTCAAAAACGGTCTTTACATCAATTATAACGGAAAACCTTGCTCGATAGTATGGTTCCAGCATGTAAAACCGGGTAAAGGTCCGGCTTTCGTCAAGACGAAACTGCGTAACCTCGAGAACGGACGTATTCTCGAAAACACGTTCACTGCCGGAGCAAAAATCGAGACTATCAATGTGGAAAGACGTCCTTACCAGTTCCTTTACAAGGATGAAGACGGATACAACTTCATGCACGAGGAGACGTTCGAGCAGATTCACCTCGACGAAAATCTCGTGGATAATGCGGACCTCATGAAAGAGGGGCAGCACGTGGAAATGATGTTCCTTGCCGACGAGGAAAGGTGCCTCACCTGCGAGCTTCCGACCTATGTGGAACTGGAAGTGACTTATACCGAGCCTGCCGTAAAGGGTGACACGGCTTCCACGAGCGCTCTGAAAGAGGCTACTCTCGAGACAGGGGCAAAGATAATGGTGCCGCTTTTCATCAATCAGGGCGAGAAAATCAGGGTGAATACTACCGACAGGTCCTACGGGGAAAGGGTTAAATAACCGGACCGGCGGATTTTTATTTACGGAGGAGCATGTTTCCTTTCGGACGAAATGGTCCGGGGAGCGTGCTCCTCTGAAATATTATCATGGCGGAATGCAGAACGTTCGCCTGCCTGTCATCTCGAGCGGAGCCGCAGGCGCAGTCGAGAGATCTCCTCTGTTTGCCTGACCGAAGTCCGAGTCCAGCCGGCAACGCCGCAGATCACCCGCCTCCATCCATGATTCCACTTTGATGCAGAAACGGGTGAGATGCAAGGCGCCAATGGCGAGGACGAGGGAGTTTACTTCCGTAAATGACCGAAGTCCGAGTCCAGCCGGCAACGCCGCAGATCACCCGTTTCTGCATCAAAGAACGGCGGCGGAACGCTTCAAAACAAATGTCGACCCCAAATACTTCGTCCTCACCTCCTCATCGGCCGCAAGCTCCTCAGGCGTTCCGCTTTGAAGGATATTGCCTTCATAAAGAAGGTAGGCACGGTCGATGATAGCCAAGGTCTCGCCGACATTGTGGTCTGTGATGATGACGCCTATATTCTTGTATTTGAGACGGGCTATAATATGCTGGATATCTTCGACGGCGATAGGGTCCACTCCGGCAAAAGGCTCGTCGAGAAGAATGAACTTGGGATCGATAGCCAGGGCGCGGGCTATTTCGCAACGCCTTCTCTCTCCTCCGGAAAGCTGGATGCCGAGACTTTTCCGCACCTTGTGCAGATTGAATTCGTCGATAAGGGATTCGAGCCGCTCTTTCCTTTCCGCCTTCGTGAATGAAGACATTTCCATTACGGAAAGTATATTGTTCTCCACGGTCATGCGCCTGAATACGGAAGCCTCCTGAGCAAGGTATCCCACTCCTTTCTGCGCCCTCTTGTACATCGGCAGTCCGGTGATGTCTTCGTCATCCAGATATATCTTTCCGCCGTTGGGGACTATCAGTCCGGTTATCATGTAGAAACTGGTGGTCTTTCCGGCGCCGTTAGGTCCGAGGAAGCCGACGATTTCTCCCTGTTCCACCTCCATGGATACTCCTTTCACGACCGTTCTCGGTCCGTATTTCTTGACAAGATTTTCGCAACGAAGTTTCATCTGTATGTTCCATTGGTTGTCCGGCGACCGGACACAAATTTATTCATTCTATCTGACGTCCAGTCCGAAATCCGACACCAAATTCCGCACCTCGTCGTTTTTCGCCATCAGATCCTTGGCCTTTTCGCTCGGCATGTAAACGGTCTGCTGCCGTTCTTCTTCCGGCGTCACATCCACCCTCAGTTTAATGCCGGTATCGCCGGACACCTGACGGAACTTCCCTTCCAGTTCATGAAGGAGCTTGCTCTCGATCCAGTCTTTCTGGGCATCGTTCAGGACGCTGAATGTAAGGCAGCGCACCCCGTTTTCCGACGAAATGGAGAGTTTCGAAGCACTCAAGGTATTGCTCAGACGCGGCTTGGAAGCATACTGCGCCACCAAGTCCGGCCATTTTTCCATGATTTCCCCGTCGGTCAGTGACTGTGTTTTACCGGCATTGGCATCCGTATCGCCGCGGACGGCAGATCCGGGAGTGTTGTCAATAATGGAATTCAGCGAAAAGGCCGAAGACTTTCCGGCCGCCCCGCGGGCCTTCCTCGGCTGCGGTGCAGGTGCCGCAGATGCCGCCGGGGCAGCGGCAGGAGCCTGGACCGGACGGGATTCAGCAGCCGCAGGCGATGCCGGTGCTGCGTGTACCGGTGCAGGCCGGACTGCGGGAGCGGCAGCGGCAGGCTGGACAGCCTGCTGTCCCGAGAGTCTGGAAGTCAGCATGCTGAGTTTCATCAGCGTCAATTCTATCAGAAACCGCGGATTGATGCTGGACCGGTAGGCGGACTCGCATTGCACGGTAATATTCATCGCCTCGTAAATAAACGGCAGAGAGCACCGTGCAGCCTGTTCGGCGTACCGTTTCTTCAATGAATCAGGCAGTTCCAGCAATGCCTCGAGCCCGGATGTCCTGCTGACAAGCAGGTCCCGGAAATGGGAACTAAGGGCCGAAACGAAATGCAGGGCATTGAATCCCTTGGCCAGAATCTCGTCGAATTTGAGGAATGCCGTCTTGTAATCCCCGGACAGGAAAGCATCCGTCAGAGAAAAGGAATACTCGTAGTCGAGCACATTGAGATTCTTGATGACCTCCTCATATTTCACCGTCCTGCCGCAGAACGCCACGGTCTGGTCGAATATGGTCAGGGCGTCGCGCATTGCCCCGTCAGCCTTCATCGCTATCACATGCAGCGACTCGTCATCGATATCCACGCCCTCCTTTTCGGCTATCATTTTCAGATTGCCGACGATGCCTTCCACCGAAATCCTGTTGAAATCGTAGGTCTGGCAGCGGGACAGGATAGTAGGAAGTATCTTGTGCTTTTCGGTCGTGGCCAATATGAAGATGGCATATGCGGGAGGCTCCTCCAGCGTTTTCAGAAATGCGTTGAAAGCCGAAGAACTCAGCATGTGCACCTCGTCGATGATATAAACGCTGTACTTCCCTGTCTGGGGAGGTATGCGCACCTGGTCTATAAGCGCCTTGATGTCATCCACCCCGTTGTTCGAAGCCGCATCCAGTTCATGAATGCAGTAGGAACGCCCCTCGGCAAAGGAAAGGCAGGATTCGCATTTGCCGCAAGGCTCCATGTCCGGTCCCGGATCCGCGCAGTTTATGGTCTTCGCGAAAATCCTGGCGGTGCTGGTCTTCCCTACTCCCCTCGGTCCGCAGAACAGATAGGCATGCGCCAACTGCCCCCGTTTGATGGAATTTTTCAGGGTCCTGGCTATATTTTCCTGTCCGACAAGCGACTCGAAACTGTCGGGCCGGTATTTTCTGGCTGATACAATATATTCTGACATATCCTGCAAAAGTAAGTATAATTTTCGGAAACAGTTTCTATATTTGCCGGGAAAATCTCAGATTCGGATTTCGTATGATGTATAAAAGGATTGTCATATTCATTGCGGCGGCATTAATGCCTTTGCTCGCATCGGCCCAGGCACAGATCGACACAAAGAAAATGAAGATAGAGGACTTCACCGAAAAGACCACGAAGGTGGTGCTTACGGGCAATCTCTTTTTCGACCAGGTCTTCAAGGACGAGATTCAGAACAGGTGGAGAATCTCTCCTTTCGAATTCTGCTCGATGGCGGAGTTCGAAAAAATCAAGACAGACGACTCATACTATTTTCTAATGATGGTAAAGGAGCAGTTCAGGAAAGAATCCGAGCCGGGGCTTGCGGTGCTGTCCGTGATGAAAGGCGGGGAGGCGGCTTCCCGGGGTCTGAACAGGATGCTCGACGTGGTGACAGTGCCTCTGATGTCGGCAGAAAATCCTTCCGGAAGGGAATTCGTCCTGCTTCCGGCACTGATAGATATCCTCCAGGAACACATTCTGCTGTCCATGGAGCGCGACATTGCGGCATATTCCGGGCTGAGCAACTACACCATGAATCTCAGCCGGTCGGAAGGCATGAAGATAGTCTTTGCCGAGGATGACCTGTCAGACGCCATCACGGAAAAGGTACGCAAAGTGTATTTCAGGAACGGAATCGAGGTCATGGACACGGATTCTGCAGACGAACTGATGATGTCGCATACGCCGGAGACATTGGTCAGTTTCACGGTATATCCTTCGGACTGGAAAAAAGGCTCGTACTGCTACAAGATGCTCATAGATGCCGCCACACACGAACTTTACTATTACAGGAGGCACAAGCTCTCGACCAAATTCGGACCCGGCTTCCTGCTTGAGGACATAAACAGGATAGCCACGAGGTAATCCACAGGGACGCTTGCAGGATATGAGGTACGGAAAGACAGGCTGCGGACTGCAATACGCCGTGAGAAAATCAGGCTCGGCGGCGGCTTATTGCGCATTGAGCATCAAATGCGGGACAAGGGATGAGGAAGGCTTCCACTCCGGAATAGCCCATTTCACGGAACACGCCATATTCAAGGGGGCCGGGAAGAAAAGCGCATCGGTCATAAACAGCTACATAGACAAACTCGGAGGCGAGCTGAACGCATTCACCACGAAAGAGGAGATTGTCCTTCACGCCACCGTGCTGAAAGAAGACCTGCCGAAAGCGGCCAACCTGCTGTTCGAGCTTGCCACCTCGCCCGTTTTCCCGGAGGCCGAAGTCGATATCGAAAAGGGCGTGATCATGGACGAAATCAATTCGTACAAGGATTCTCCGTCCGAAGACATATACGACAAGTTCGAGGAAATGATTTTCGAAGGCCACCCCCTTTCCCGTCCGATTCTCGGGACCATGGCTTCCGTGAAGAAAATCGGAGGCAGGGAGCTGTCGGAATTCGTCAGGGAAAAATTCACACCTGACAGGATGGCGTTCAGCATAGTCGCGGACATGGATGAAGGCAGGATGGAGAAATTCGTCGGAAGGATGGCTGACAAATGGCTGCGGGGCAATGATATTGGCCGGAATCCGGCCGACAATGGCGGTCAGGACGGCGGCATTCCCGCATCTTCCGGCACAAAACATTTTCCAGGCGCGCCATACGCCCGCAAATTCGACAAGACGGTCAGCAAGAAGAATCATCAGGTGAACTGCGTCATCGGAAGTCTCGGGCCTTCGCTCTATGAAGGGAAAGAACGGATAGCCACCATCCTGCTGTGCAACATTCTCGGCGGGCCGTCAAGCAATTCCATCCTGAACTATGAACTCAGGGAAAAGAACGGCTGGGTCTACGGGGTGGAATGCACTTACACTCAATACTCGGACACAGGGATAGTCACGATTTGCCTCGGATGCGACAAGGAGAATATGGAGCGCTGCCTCAAGGCAATCTCCCGGGAAACGGACAGACTGAAATCCGGGTTGCTGTCCGACAGGAAACTGGCAGCCGCGAAAAAACAGTTTCTCGGACAGATGGCGATAAGTTCCGACAACGGTGAGACCCAGTGCATCGCCATGGGGAAAAGCCTGCTGGCATACGGCATGCTTCTGTCCGACGAAGATGCGAGGGCAAGGATCGAGGCTGTGACGGCGGAGGATATCCGCAGTGCAGCCTGCCGTGTCTTCGACGAGGCATCGCTATGCAGGCTCACGTATATTTAACGGAACAGCAGTAAGTTATGGACAGGCTGAGCAGATATTTGGCGGAGCATTCCACCGGGCAGACCGAGGCTCTCGGATGGATAGAAAGGCAGACTCATGTCAGGACGAATCATGCGAGGATGCTTACGGGGGCCGTACAGGGCAGATTCCTGAAAATGCTGGTAGGAGCGCTATCGCCGGAAAGGGTCCTCGAAATAGGGACATTCACCGGATACTCTGCCGTCTGCATGGCCATGTCATTGCCCGCCGGCGGGCACCTGGACACCCTTGAAATCAACGACGAACTCGAGGATCTTATCATGGAGGGCTTCGACAGGGCCGGAGTCGGGGAAAAGGTCAGCCTTATCATCGGAGACGCTAAGGAGAGTCTCGCCATGCTGCGGAAAGAAATCCTGGAAGACAGGGCCAGGCCGGAATACGACCTTGTCTATATCGATGCGAACAAACGGGAATATCCCGAATATTACGGACTTGTATTCGACATCGTGAAGGCCGGAGGATATATCCTCGCAGACAACGTGCTATGGGACGGTAAAGTCCTCGAAGACCCCATGCCAACCGACAGGCAGACACTCGGCATAGCGGAATTCAACGACATGGTGGCCCGGGACCCGCGGGTGGAATCGGTCATCATCCCCGTACGTGACGGGCTGAATTTCATCAGGAAGCTGTAAGTTAACATTCATAATATTAATGAATATCAGGAAAAACGTATTGTGCGCACTGGCAGCCGCAGTCTGGACGACAGCCGATGCACAGATGAACATGCGGCAGCTCTCCGTAAACGAAGGGTTGTCCCAGTATTGCGTCTCGGACATAGAGCAGGACAAATACGGTTTTATATGGCTCGCCACATTTGACGGACTGAACAGGTATGACGGCGCCGGAATAAACATATACAAGGAAAATCCTGACAAGCCGGGCTCCCTGAGTTCCAGCAGGATAAAATCCCTCTATTTCGACTACGGCTCGGACAGGCTTTTCGTAGGTACGGACGGAGGCGGATTGAATGTATATGACTATGTGACTGATACTTTCAAGTGCTATCATATCAGACACGGCAGCAACAAATGGTTTCCCGAGAATGACATCATCGACATATGCCCGGAAAAGGAAGGACGTATCTGGGTCGCCACGCGCAGGCACATATTCCTGGTGGACGTAGTAAATGAAGACATTACGGTAGCGCAGACCATTTCATACCCGACCAACCGCGTCATAAACTCTCTCGTCAGCATCGACGGGGCTCTCATTACGGTAGCAAGGCACCGGGCGGTCAAATACGTGTTGTCAGGCGGAAAATACATTTTAGACTCGGACATTCCCCTGCCGGAAAACGCTTCCGTCAACTCGGCCTTTACATGGAAAGACTGCCTGTATTTCGCCACGACGGACGGGATATACCGCCTTTACGACATGTATTCGGGAAACAGGCTTGAAAAAATATCAATATCGTCCACCGGAATGCTGTCCGACAATGAAAACGTGTCGGCAATCAGGAAAAAGGACGATGAGTACATTTTTACGGTCGAAGGGAAAGGGCTCTACGGCATGGGAGAAAAGGATGGACGCGTAAGGCATATCGCCACGGGCAATGACAGTTTCTGGAAAGACAATACGGTCAGGAATGCAATCATAGACAATTCCGGAATCATGTGGATAGCCTCGCAGAACAAGGGAGCGGGCTTCATCGACCTGGGACAGGTAGTCTACCGGAAGATAGATCTGTACGGCGGAGAGCAGCCATGCATCACATCCCTGATGCTTACGCCGGACAACTCCCTGTGGATAGGGACAGAAACTAAAGGCCTGTTTGTCCGTGACAGTACCGGAAATATCAGGAACATGCTGCATGGGCGAAGTCCGGTATCCGATATAAAATATTTCAGGGACGGCTCGGTCAAGACAGTGTATGACGACAAGGTATATTCCATCGAGAACGGACGGGCAAGGGAAATTTTTCCGCTGCACTATGACTGGGCGGAGACGATGGGTAGCGTATTCAATGTCTGCGAAGACAGGTACGGGACATTGTGGCTCGGATGCCGCAAAGGCGTCGCCGGAATCCTTCCTGACGGCAGCCACGTCATTTCAAGACTCGAAACGAGTTTCTTCATTAACGTAATACCGACAGCCGACGGCGAGGGGCTATGGGTATGCAGCGGGCGCAGCGGACTTATCAGGTACAGCATAAACAACGGAAAGTCCCTGAGCATCGTAAAACATTATACCAACTCCGCCGCAGACACTTCCTCGATTTCGAGCAACACCGTATGGACGGTGTGCGAGACTTCCTCTGGAGATATCTATGCCGGTACGGAAATGGGGCTGGACATCATTGACTCCGGAACCCTTGCCCTGAAACGCAAGGGAGGGGGGATTTTATCGGAATCAAATATCTTCGCCATTCGTGAAGACAGTGCCGGCATTCTTTGGATCAACACTTCACGCGGCATAGTCAGATACGACCCTGCCGACGGGAGCGAAAAGATATGCAACTCCTCCGACGGCCTTGTCAGCAGCTACATGACACCGGCTGCGGCAATATCCGGGAAAGACACCCTGTATGTAGGGACGAACGAAGGGATAAACTGTTTTCATACCGCCGATTTTCCACAAAAGGACAATACTCCCCCGCAGATAGCAGTTTCCGGGATCATGGCATTCGACAAGCCGATGACATTTGACAAGCCCGTAATGGACCTCACGGAAATAGTACTGCCACACTATTGCAGCAGCATCACTTTCCGGCTTAGCGTCATGTCATACGCCAATCCCGAAAAGAACCGCTACGCCTACAGGCTGCTCGGATACGACGACCGGTGGACATTAACCGGGGCTGCAAGTCCGTTCGCCGCTTTCAACAAGCTGAAAAAAGGACGTTACGTATTCGAATTCAAGGGGTGGGACAATGACAACCCTCTGTCTGCAAGCACCGTGAGCATCGGAATAGTCATAAGACCGGCATGGTGGAATACGGCTGCGGCATACTGCCTGTACGCACTGATATTCGCAGGACTCGCCTATCTGACGATAATGTATTTCAAATACAGGATACGGCAAAAGTCGGAAGCGGAAGCCAATGAAGCGAAAATCCGGTTTTACGACAATCTGACACATGAATTCAGGACTCCGCTGACACTCGTGGCCGCTCCTCTTTCCGAACTTGCCGAAGACAAGGACCTGCCTGCGAAGGCGACGGAAAAAATCTCCATAATCAGGCGCAACGTCGACCGGCTGCTCGATCTGGCAAATCATTTTCTGGATCTCAGGAAGATAGACAGCAACAAAATGCCACTCACTGTCAGATACTCTGATATCGGGCTGATAGTCAGGAATATCGTCTACAGGTTCGAGCCGATGGCGGAACACATGAAAATCGACCTTTCATGCAGCATTCAGGAAGAAAACATGTCAGGATGGGCTGACGAGAACAAAATCACCACCATAGTGACCAATCTGCTTTCCAACGCGCTGAAATTCACCCCGCGGGACGGACATGTATCCGTGACCCTGACACGCAGCGGGAACGAATACGTAATAGCGGTGGCAGATGACGGATGCGGCATATCAGGCAAGGACATGGACAATATTTTCGAACGTTTCTACCAGGTGGAAAAACGCCCCGTATCCGGCACGGGCATCGGACTTGACCTGTCCATGTCTTTGGCAAAACTCCACAAGGGATGGCTGAAAGGCGAAAGCAAGCTCGGGGAAGGGGCCACGTTCACTTTTGGTTTTCCATATACTGCGGAAAGTTATTCGAGCAATGAAATGGAAGACAGCACGGATGCCCTATCAGGCGGAGAAACCCTTGATGAAATAAAGCCGCAGACCGGCAGCCGGCGGATGCGCATCCTCATTGTCGAAGACGATGCCGAAATGCGGACCTATATAGAGTCAATCCTGTCGCCCAAATATGACACAGTCCATGCGGACAACGGCAAAAAGGGAATCGAAACCGCCCTGGAAGCCATGCCGGATCTGATTATATCCGATGTCATGATGCCGGTAATGGACGGCATCGCCATGTGCCGCATGATTACGGAGGATTTCAGGACCAGCCACATACCGGTGATCCTGCTCACGGCAAAAAACAGCGAACTGGCCGGGCTTCAGGCCGGAGCCGTCGATTATATCATGAAGCCGTTCGAGCCGCAGAGCCTGCTGCTGAAAACGGACAATCTTCTGAAATACAAGGCATCGTTGAAACTGTCCGACAACTCCGGGGAAAGCATACTTCAGAAAATCAGGGATTTCAGCGAACAGAAAGAGAAGGATTTCCTGGAAAAGACTTACGGAATAGTCGAAAAGAACATGGCAAACGGCGATTTCAAGGTAGAAGACCTGATGAAGGAACTCGGAGTCAGCAAATCTCAGCTCCACAAAAAGATCACCGCCCTCACGGGGCAGTCAGCCTCCGCCTTTGTCAGGAACATCAGGTTAGACAAGGCAAGGGAAATGCTCTCCACCGGGAAATACTCCATCACGGAAGTCCTGTACAGCGTAGGATTCAACAGCCCGTCCTATTTTTCGAAAATGTTCAGGGAAAGATTCGGGATACTGCCGTCGGAACTGCTGCAGGGAGAATGAAACAAACGTCCGCGACATGAACGTGGACGTTTGTTTTATCGATATGCACATTTGTTTCATCCATGAAAATGCGCTATCCGTAATTTTGTTACGTTGAAATAACCACATATATGAACGTAACACAAAAAACACTGACGTTTCTGACGGCAATGCTGTGTACCGCTGTATTTCCGTCCACGGCTGCAGCCTCACCCAAGCAGCCGGCAGACTATGTTAATCCGTTTATAGGCACAAGTACGAGTCACTCCGCCGCAGGCAGCCTGCACGGACTCGGGAAGACATTTCCCGGAGCTACGACTCCTTTCGGCATGGTGCAGGTAAGCCCTAACACCATCACCGGTCTGGACAACAGCCCGGGCTATAGTTCGGAACATACCACTATCGAAGGTTTTCCTCTCACCCAGATGAGCGGCGTAGGCTGGTCCGGAGACCTCGGCAACTTTCTTCTCATGCCTACCACGGGGCCGCTCAAGACCATTGCCGGACGCGAGGACGGCAGCATTTCAGGCTACAGGTCCAGATTCGACAAATCCACCGAGACGGCCAAGGCCGGCTATTATTGCGTGGATCTGACCGACTACGGCATCAAGGTGGAGACTTCCGCCACCACGCATTGCGGTGCCTACAGGATTACTTTCCCTGAAAATGACCTCTCCCGCATACAGGTGGATCTGGCACGGCGTGTAGCAGGCTCCTCCGACTGGCAGTACATCGAGGTGCTCGACAGCCACACATTCCGCGGATGGATCAAATGCTCCCCTGTCGGAGGCGGCTGGGGCATCGGGAAAGGAAAGGTTTTCTACACCCTGCATTTCTACGGATACAGCAGCAAGCCTTTAGACAACTACGGATTCTACAAGGCTGACATTCCGTGCGACTGGCCGAGAAAAAGAGATGATGTCACCAAGGTAGAATACCTTCAAAGAGTATCCGAGGCCGAAATCATCAGGGGAACAGACGAAGCTACCGGACGCCACATAGGCTTTTTCAACGAATTCTCCACTGAAAAAGGAGAGCAGGTGGAAATAAAGGTAGGGATTTCATTCGTGGACGAGGACGGTGCAATGCGCAACTACATGGCAGAGGCCGACGGCAAGAGTTTCGACCAGATACGGGAGGAAGCCCGCGATGCCTGGAACAGGGAGCTCTCGCGCATTCTCATAGAAGGCGGCACGGAAGATGAAAAGACCGTATTCTACACTTCCATGTACCATTCCATGATAGATCCGAGAATATATACGGACGTGGACGGGCGCTATGTGGGCGGTGACTATTGTCCTCACAATACCGGCGGGAAATTCGTCAAAAGGACCGTTTTCAGCGGATGGGACGTATTCCGCAGCCAGTTCCCTCTGCAGACCATCATCAATCCGGAACTGGTAAGCGACCAGCTGAACTCCCTTGTCACTCTCGCGGAAGAAAGCAAGCGCTTTTATTTCGAACGGTGGGAGATGATGAACTCATACTCGGGATGCATGCTCGGCAATCCGGCATTGTCCGTACTTGCCGATGCCTATGTTAAAGGAATACGCACTTTCGACGTGGAAAAGGCATACGACTATGCCGTAAACACGTCACACCTTTACGGTAATGACAAGCTCGGATATTCCCCTGGGAAAAACGGCATTTCGCTCACGCTCGAATACGCATATTTCGACTGGTGCGTTTCGCAGCTGGCATCGGCTCTCGGAAAGACGGAAGATGCCAGGATTTTTGCAGACAAATCCAAGGCCTACAAGAATACATTCAACCCGGAAGCAGGCTGGTTCTCCCCTCGCAACGCAGACGGGAGTTGGCCCGCCTGGCCTGCAAAGGGTCGTCTGAAAGACGGATTCGGCAGCAAGGAATCGAATCCGTACCAGCAGGGATGGTTCGTTCCTCACGACATAGAAGGCATGGTGGAACTCATGGGCGGCAGGGAAGCCGTACTGAAAGATCTGAACGCATTTTTCGAGGGAGCTCCGGAAGACATGATGTGGAATTCGTATTACAACCACGCAAACGAGCCGGTACACCTCGTACCGTTCATGTTCAACCTTTTGGATACGCCATGGGACACCCAGAAATGGAGCAGATTCATCTGCACCCATGCGTATAAGAACAAGGTGGAAGGCCTGGTGGGCAATGAAGACGCCGGCCAGATGTCAGCGTGGTACATTCTCGCTTCTACTGGCATACATCCTTCATGCCCGGGAAACACCAGGATGGAAATCACAAGCCCGGTCTTCGACAAGGCCGTGTTCAGGCTCAGCCCTGAATACGCTTCCGGCGAGACATTCACCGTCATTGCCAGAAACAACAGCCCGGAAAACATATATATCCAGAAGGCTTTCCTGAACGGAAAGGAATACGATAAATGCTGGATAGACTTTTCCGATATCATATCGGGCTCCGTTCTGGAACTCGTCATGGGTCCCGAGCCCAACAAAACATGGGGTATAGAAAAATAATCAAGCATCCTTATGAAGCTAAACAGCCTGTTGAAAATTACGTGCCTGATCATTTCGGCATTATCGCCTTTCTGTCTGATGCAGGCACAGCCTTTCCCGTCAGAAATCAGCGGGAAAGTAGTCGATTCATCCAACGGTGAGCCGCTTATAGGAGCATATGTTTCCATTTCCGGCATTACCGGAAGCGGTGCCATAACCGACCTCGACGGCAACTACACTCTCGTAATACCGTCAGACCTGCCTGAAAATCCGCAGATCAGCGTATCATACGTAGGATTTGAAGACCTGAATCTCTCACTGAAAGATGCTGTGGAGTCACCTGTCTTTTCACTGAATCCGGATTCGGAAATGCTTGACGAAGTCCTGGTAGTCGGATACGGCGTCCAGAAGAAGGCATCGAGCGTAGGCTCTATCTCCCAGACCAAGGGTGAAGAGCTGCTCTCCACAGGAAACGTAAATACGGTCTCCGAAGCACTTCAGGGCCGTCTGAACGGTGTCATTGCAGTAAACTCCTCCGGACAGCCGGGAGACAACGCCGCCAGCATATTCATCCGAGGGAAAAGCACCTGGCAGAACACCGATCCGTTAGTATTGGTGGACGGAATAGAAAGGGATATGAATGATGTGGATTTCAATGAGATAGAAACCATCTCAGTCCTGAAGGACGCTTCGGCCACGGCAGTCTACGGTGTCCGCGGAGGAAACGGAGTCATCCTCCTGACCACCAAACGCGGAACTTCGGAAAAGCCGACCGTGAGTTTCAACGCCAATGTCGCATTCAAGAATCCTTCCGCAAAATTAGACTGGCCGGACTATGTCACGTCCATGAAACTTTACAACGAAGCCGCGGCCAATGACGCCCAGTGGGACAACCTTTTCCCTCAGTCGACCATAGATGCGTGGGCCAATGCGTACGCTACAGGAAACTACGGTCCGTACAACGACTATTTCCCGGAAATAGGCTATGACGAACTGCTCCAGACCGCCATTTCGCAGAACTACAACGTGAACATCAACGGCAAATCCGAGTTCATGAAATATTTCGCATCTCTCGGATACCAGCAAGACGGAAGCATTTACGACGTACCCAAGAACGATGACTATGACCCCCGTTCATGGTACAGGAAACTGAACTGGAGGGCGAACTTCGACTTCAATCTCACGAAGACCACCACACTGAGCCTGAACGTCGCCGGTAAAATGGGTATCAGGAACTTTGAAAACTATACGAACATATACAGGGCGATCTTCACTTCTCCGATCAACCTCTTCCCTATCCAGTACAGTGACGGCATGTGGGGAGATTCGGCGGTAACAAGGGGAGAAAACGTCATCGCCGACCTTCATCACTCGGGACAGACCAAGATCAATTCTTTCCAGGGATGGTACGATGCCCGCCTTGACCAGGATCTGAGTTTCATCACCAAAGGGCTCAGGGCGCATGCCATGGTCTCATACAGTTCGTCCACTTCCGCAAGCGACACTTTCAGGGACGGAGGCATCTACACCGACAACCCCAACGAAAGCAAGGACGGCTTCCCTGTGGAGTGGCGCCAGTACGACTACAGCAACCCGATATACGGGGAAGACGGCTCAGTCACATACCCGCTGATAGCCAGCGGCATACACGGGCTGCTGTATGAAATGCCGAACAATGCCTCGTACAACAATCTAAGGTCCGTAAACTCCAGGCTCTACTACGAATTCGGCATCAACTGGGAAAGGACGTTCAAGGGTCACGAGGTCACTGCCATGGCCCTGATGAACAGACAGAAAATAGACGAATCGGCGAGCGGTGCATCGAGATTCGAATTTTCCCAGTACACCGAAGACTGGGTAGGGCGTGTGACATACAACTGGAAAGAACGCTATTTGGCCGAATTCAATATTTCCTATACAGGCTCCGAAAAATTCGCTCCAGGCAAAAGATTCGGTCTCTTCCCGTCCTTCTCGGTGGGCTGGAGACTTTCCGAAGAGCCTTGGATGAAATGGAGCAGCAAGGTGCTTTCCAACTTCAAGGTAAGATATTCCTGGGGCAAGGTCGGAAATGACAGGGGCGCAAGCCGTTTCCAGTACATCCAGCTTTACAACGAGACCAACGGCACAAATTTCGGCAAGGACGGCAACACCCTCTGGGGGCCAGGATATACCGAGGGGAAACTGGCATCTCCGGACGCTACCTGGGAGACCTCCGTCAAACAGAATCTCGGATTCGAAATCAGTCTGTGGAAAAAGCTCCGCATCGAGCTCGACCTCTACGACGAGCAGAGATCCGGCATCCTCATCCAGCCGAGGACAAGTGCTCCATGGGTGGGAGCCACGCTTACGGCTTCCAACATAGGACGGACCAAAAACCATGGAATCGACCTTTCCGTGACATGGAACGACAACATAGGCAAGGATATCCACTACTCCGTCAACTTCATGTTCGCCACGAGCGAAAACCGCATCATATTCAGGGACGACCCTGCCGACTTCCTCAACTACGAGAAAGATGCAGGCAAGCCTATCGGCTACCAGTCCCGGTATCTTGTCAGCGGCAACTACGGCAGCATAGATGATATCTTCAACGCAGCACAGTCTTCGCTGACTACCGCAGACCAGCTCGTACCCGGAGATTTCGCCTACATCGACTTCAATGCCGACGGAGTCATAAACAGCCAGGATGTTATTCCGATGGAAAATCTGAATTATCCGCTGACCACATATGCCCTGAATCTTTCCTTCGAATGGAAGGGACTGGGATTAAGCGCCATGTTCTATGCTCCTACCGGAGTTTACAAAGACTACTCGGACTATTACGTCTATGACTTCCCCGGCTCGCTCGAGGCTCCGAAAGCCCAGCCGCAGACCGTGGACAGATGGACTCCGGCGACTGCAAGCGACAGCGGGATAAGCCGTCCGGCAATC
This sequence comes from uncultured Bacteroidales bacterium, assembly GCA_944322805.1. Lineage (GTDB taxonomy): Bacteria > Bacteroidota > Bacteroidia > Bacteroidales > UBA932 > Cryptobacteroides. The sequence continues at coordinate 23,625 of CALUQC010000104.1, forward strand.
CACCAGTCCCAGAGCACGCACAATTATCCGAGACGCAATGCAAACACGAAGGGCGGCAACTCATGGATATACGCGAATCATTCATACATCAGGCTCAAGAACGTCGAGCTGTCATACCAGCTTCCAAAAAAAGCCATTGAAGCCATGAGGATGACCAGGTGCACGGTATTCGCCTCCGGAAACAACCTTGTAACATGGTGGGGAGGAGACTACCGCATAGACCCGGAAACGAACGGGGAAAACGTCTACCCTATCGTAAGATCATTCACAGTCGGACTCAGATTCGCATTCTAAAAACGGTAATATGAAAAAGAAAGTAACACATGTGATTGCAGGCCTCGCCGCGGTCTTTGCATTTACCGCGTGCGAAGCATATCTCGACAAGTCGCCGGATCTCGGGACATCCGAGGAAGACATATTCGAGAGCTATGAAACCATCCGTGGCTATTTGGACGGATGCTACGGCAAACTTGAAAAATGGCATTCCATCGCGGCCCTGGTAAACGCCCACCACCTCGCATTCACCGACGAATTGGGATGCTCCGTCACTCAGGGCAACTATGTAGTAAACACGATATGCACCGGGAACTGGTATTCGGCCACCAAGAGTACGACATGGGAAATAGGCGAAGGCAGCGGAACGGCTATCAATGACGCATACGCCGCCATCCGTATCGCCAACAGGGTCATTAACAACATGGACCAGATCCGCGATATCACGGACGATGAGAAAAAACTCATAATAGGCCAGGCCTCTTTCTACAGGGCATGGTTCTATTTCCAGCTCATCAAGAGATACGGAGGCATGCCTATTCTCGACCAGGTCTACTGGGGAGGAGAGGAAGACGATATTCCGCGCAAGACCTTCCGTGAATCTTTCGAATGGATGGCTGCCGATATCGAAACCGCAGTAAACAATCTTCCTGACACGTGGGACGACAGGAATTACGGACGTCCAGACAAGGCAGCCGCCATGGGATTCCGCGCACATGCATGGCTTTATGCCGCCAGCCCGCTTTTCCAGAACGGACTTGATGCCACCACGGAACAGGAATATGACAAGGACCTCTGCCTGCAGGCGGCAAAATACGCCCAGGACTGCATCGATCTCGTAGAGACCGGAACAACGGGCAGGAAATTCACCCAATGCGCCGATCCTCAGAACAACATCGATGAATACACTTCCATCTTCGTATTCGAGCCGAACACAAAGAACCAGCACGAGGAATACCTCTGGTGGAACAGGAGCAGCGCCAACCAGATCGTAACCATGCGTACGTGGTGGAACTGGCCGGAATGGGACAGCAAATCCGCAGCTGCGGCACAGTCGTTCGGAATGCCGACGGCAAATATCGTCAAATACTTCGAGAGAAAGGGCGAAGGAGGACTGTACTACCCTATCACCGACCCGAGATCCGGCTACGTGGGAGAACAGAACGGCCAGCCCGGACCGTGGTCCGACATGCAGAACCGCGATCCGCGCATGTACAACAACATTCTTCTTCCGGGCGACAAGTGGGCATTGTCAAACAACCCCGACTATGTCGTGACATCCTGGAAAGGAGGCAGCGGATACAATAAATTCTATACCGGCAATCTGAGCAAGGTCAGGGAATTTACAGGCTACCTGTGCCGCAAGTACATCTGGGAGGGTGCAGACAATCTCCTGAACAACAATCAGGGATTCGAGCAGAAACGTTTCCTGAGTTTCTACATCCGCGTGACGGAAATGTACCTGGACTATGCAGAGGCCCTCTTCGAAGCCACGGGAAGCGCGACTTCCGCCCCGTCCGGATTCAAGATGACGCCGAAGGAAGCAATAGACAAGGTCCGTGCAAGGGTGGGCGTAACGCCTGTCGTGGATGACTACGCCACCCCGGAAACATTCAGGGAGACATACCGCCGGGAAAGGACCGTCGAACTTATGTTCGAAAACCACAGATGGGAAGACATCCGGCGATGGATGCTGTTCGATGAACTGTTTCCAAACGGGAAAGGTATTTACAACACCGTATGGACATGCGAACAGGGCGAAAACCCGAGCGCTGCGGACATAGCCGGAGGACTGACGTTCACTTACACGACAGAGCCTAATGACATCGAGGTCCGCAACTACACCACAAGGCACTATCTGTATCCGTTCTCGGGTGCCACTGTATCTTCGCAGAGAAACCTCAAACAGAATCCGGGATGGTAAACCTAACTCTATTTACAAGATTATGAAAATAAGCAACATAATATATCTTTCCATCCTTACCCTTGCGCTGATTTGCGCAGGAACGGATGATGCGTCGGCACAAAAGCGGGCCAGGAAGAAAGCCGTTACGGAGAATACCCAGGGAGCAAAAAAGGAGAAATCGAAAATCGTACGGATTTCATCCAGGGTAGTGGATGAAAACGGCGCTCCCGTAAGGAATGCCGAAATCATTTCAGGAGAAGGCGCCATGATCAGATATTCCGACGCCGACGGAAACTTTACAACGCAGTCCAAATCGGACGCCGTCATCCTCATAGAGGCCGAGGGATACCGCGACTATATTCTCGACCTGAAAGCAGGGGATGTTCCGGATGAAATCACCCTTATAACGGAAGGATTTCTTTCCGGAGAGGACGACATGATAGAAAGGGCCGACGGGGAAAAGGTGACCGCATTAGAGAATACCCACGCCGTATCGGTCATAGATCCGGAAGACATTCTCAAATACCCTGACCTGAATCTCACGAACGCTTTCCAGGGACGTGCAGCCGGACTGATTGTCCGCAGCGGAAGCGGAGGTCTCGGGAACAACAAATCCTCGTTCTACGTCCGCGGTCTTCATGCCTCCGGCACGGCCGCAATCGTAGTGGTGGACGGCATGGAACGCTCGATAGAAGACATCGCCGCCGAGGAAATAGGCTCGATACAGGTATTGAAGGATGCTCCGGCCAAGGCCCTTTACGGGCCGCGCGCGGCAAACGGAGTGGTGCTTATCACCACCAAACGCGGAGAGGCGAACAAGAACATAAAACGTTTCACCGTCGAGTACGGTATCAGCCCGTCCATGCGCATGCCGGACTATCTCGGAGCATACGACTATGCCACACTGTTCAACGAAGCAAGGGAAAACGACCGCCTTTCGCCTTACTATACGCAGCAGCAACTTCAAGGCTACCTTAACTCCGGAGGAGAAAACGATGTCTATTATCCGGACAATGACTGGTACTCACGCTTTGCCGGCAGCATGATGTCTTACCGCAAGGCCTCGGCAGAATTTCTCGGGGGCAACAGGACCATGCAATATGCCCTGATAGTGGGCTATACGGGAGGCTCCGGAGTGGAATCCGTAGGACAGAGGACAAATCTCAACAGGCTGAATGTCAGAGGAAACCTGGACATAAGGATAAATGACTTCATCTCGGTATCGGCAGATGTCGCCACAAGGATGCAGTTCAAGAAATTCGGGAATCTGAATGAGAGCGACCTGTTCTCCCGCATATCCACCCTGAGACCGAACGAATATCCCCTGACCATTCCGGCAGAGGTGCTCGGACTCGAGCCGAACAAGGACGGCACCCCGTTTTTCGGAGGCAGCGTACTCAATACGGATAACATACTGGACGACATGCAGTACGGAGGCCATTCGCAGAATCAGACCATGACCACGTCGGCGGACCTCGGTATCGACCTGGATTTCGACAAATACGTGAAAGGACTGTCCGCCGAAGCATACTTCACGATAGACAACTACAGTACGCTGAACTCCGTCATGAACAGGTTCCATGCCGCCTATGCCATTGACCCTTATCTCGACGCCGACGGCAACCAAGCATACCGTATACAGCAGGTGAGGAAGGCAAACAGCAACAACGACAACATAAACATAAACAGCGAGCAGACCAAGCGTACCATGGGTTTCCACGCCAATGCCATGTACGAGAGATCTTTCGGAGAACATTCCGTTTCAGGTGTCCTGGCTTTCAGATACTACATGGACAAGGCTGTAACCAAAACGCAGGACTGCGTGACCACAAACACCACCGCAAGATTCAACTACGCCTACAAGTCCAGACTGTTCGCGGAACTCGTGCTCGGTATGATGGGCAGCAACCAGTTCAATCAGGCGCACCGCTATCTTTTCACTCCGGCCCTCTCATTGGGCTATGTGGCCAGCATGGACCCGTATGTCAAGATAAAGGCCAGCGCAGGCAGACTCGGCTATGATCCTAACTCGGACTACCTGCTGTACTGCACGACATGGAACTATCCGGGAAACTATGCACTCGGAGAATTCGGAGATGCGGCCATGAGCTACAGAACTGCACTGACTGCATACGGGAATCCGGATATCGGATGGATTACCTCCACCGAAATGAACGTCGGGGCTGAATTCAGCGCATTAGACAACAGGCTGAGCGGAGAAGTCAACTATTTCCGGGAGCTGCGTGAAGGCGGGATAGCTTCCTTAAGCAGCATATACAGCGCCGTCATCGGACAATACGTCATGCAGGCCAACTGCACCGATGTCCGAAACCACGGCGTCGACCTCGCCATAGGATGGGACGATACCGCATTGGACGGTGATTTCAGCTATGGAATCGGGCTCAATTTCACATACAGCCGCAACAAGATCATCCGTACCAATGAAGTGCCCGGGATAGAAGAATACCGCAAGACAACGGGACGTCCTACAAGCGGGATTTTCGGACTGCAGGCAGAAGGTCTTTTCGGCAAGGAGATCGACCTGGCAGGACACGCAAAACAGAATTTCGGCGACTATACCACAGGTGACATAGCCTACAAGGACCAGAACAACGACGGCCTCATCGACGGCCGCGACGAGACTTATCTCGGACAGAACTTCCCTGTCACCGTCTGGGGACTTGACGTCAGGATAGACTACAAGGGCTTCGGATTCTACGCACTTGCCACCGCCGAGACCGGAGCAAGCGCCATGATGAACACTTCATACTGGTGGAATACGGGACTGGACTCATATTCGGTCAAGGCGTTAGACAGATATCATCCGGTAAACAACCCGGAAGGCACACTGCCGCGGCTGACGACCACCGCAGGAAGCAATTCCTACCAGAAGTCGAGCTTCTGGCTTGCCGACGCGGACTTCCTGAGGCTGAAAAACGTGGAACTGAGCTACACCTGGAAAATCCGCAATCTCAACAGCGCTCTCAGGCAGATCAAGTTCTTCGTTCAGGGAACCAACCTGCTCGTGCTTTCAGGCATCAAGGACGTAGATCCCGAAATGCCGGATGCGGGCATCAGCACATACCCGGCATACAGGACTGTAGTCGGAGGACTGTCTTTCACATTCTAACATTATGATTATCATGAAAAAGAAGATACTTTTACTGTCAATGCTCGTTCCGTTTGTCTTCTCTTCCTGCGAAAGCATGTTCGAGCCGAAAGAGGTCGGGGATGTGAACGATGACGAAATGTGGACCATACCTGAAATGGTGCGCGGAGTGCTTTACGAATCATACAATTCGATTCCTTCGCGGCCGGATACGTTCAACAACAATTTCCTGGATGTCGCTACCGACAACGCCGTGACAAACTCCTTCGATGCCGCCATATATAAGATGGCTCTCGGACAATATACAGCCCAGACCTGCCCTATTTCGGTATGGACCACCGTCTACGAACAGTTCCAGAACATAAACCTCTTTATAGAAAAGGTCCAGTCCGACAATATCACGTTCGACATCGACAAGGAGGCGGATGCTGAGATAAAGCAGGATCTCGTGGCCGAAGCCCTGTATCTGCGCGGCTGGTGGGGAGCATACCTGCTTCAGTACCATGGAGGAAGGACTGCGGACGGACAGGCTCTCGGGTATGTCATACTGACAGACTATGTGACTCCGGAAGAGGCATCGGACTACAGCTGGATCAAAAGGGACACTTATGAAGACTGCGTGGAACAGATATGCAGCGACCTCGACGAAGCGGCAAAGCGTCTGCCGGCAACAGCTACAGGAGACTATATGGGCCGTGGCAGCGCCCTTATGGCGGAATTCGTAAAAGCCCGCGTACTTTTCCTGGCGGCATGCCCTGCATACCAGCCTGCCGAAATCATCACGCTGAACAACGGCTACGACTACACTGTCGCTGACGAGCAGGCGTATATCGCAAAATGGGAAAGGGCTGCAATACAGGCTGCAAAAGTCATAGAACTTAGCGGGAACACGACCTACACCGCACTGAAGGCGTCAGACCTGGCAGATCTCGGAGACAACACCGCAACCCCGTCCCATTTCGTATCGCGCTATTATTACGACGTAAACAATCTGGAAGGCCGTCATTTCCCTCCGTACTATTTCGGCAAGGCCCTGACCACCCCTTCTCAGAATCTCGTAGATGCCTATCCGATGGCCGCCAACGGGTATCCTATCGATGAAGCCGGCTCAGGCTACGACAAGAACGACCCTTACGCAGGCAGGGATGCGAGACTTGCATTTACGATATACCGCCACGGGGACATTTTCGGAGACTCCGGAGAAGCCATCGACGTGACGCCGGGAGGCAAGGATTCAGACAGTTTCATAAGCGGAGGCTCCACGGGCTCCCGTACAGGATATTATCTCCGCAAGCATCTGTCTTCGAAATCGAATCTTCTCGAGCCTACAGCCACTTCCAAGTCGAAGCATTTCTATCCTGACATGAGGATGGCGGAAATGTTCCTCGACTTCGCTGAAGCCTCAAACGAGGTCTGGGGTCCTGAAGGCTACGGAAACGACGGGGAAGGGAACACTTTCCAATGGTCGGCCTACGACATTGTCAAGGACATCAGGGCAAAATCCGGAGGAATCGTGAACGACGAATACATCGAAACCCAGAAAGGGGACAAGGACGGATTCAGGAATCTTATCCTCAACGAAAGGAGGCTCGAGTTCGCATTCGAGAATTTCCGCTTCTGGGATCTGAGACGCCGCCTCCTGCCGCTCGACGAAACCGTAAACGGAGTAGTGGTGGAAAAAGGCGCCGGAGGAGCCTTGTCGTACTCGTACAGGGAAGTCGAGAAACGCGACATGAAAGACGTTCGGTACTACTATCTTCCTGTACCGTACAACGAGATACTGAAAAATCCTGAAAACATGGTGAACAACATTGGTTATTAATACGAAGTTATGCGCAATATCATCAAACCGATTCTTTTGGCGGGAGTGCTTCTCGGCACCTGCTCCTGCTATGAAGACTACATAGGAGATTACGAATATCCGAACATGGGCTTTGCCCTGCCGAGACAGATACGCACCGTAGTAGCCGACAAGAACCAGATATACGTGGGCGTCTCCATCGGCGGAAAACGTGAAGTCGACATGAATGACTGGGCCACTTTTACCATTGACGAAAGTCTCCTGGAAGGTTTAGGCTATACCCTTCTCCCGGACACGTACTACACTCTTTCCGACCCGGATACCATGCGCCCGAGGAAAAGCAATCTTGCCGTAGCCGATGTGGGAATCTCGTTTACCGATGACTTCTACGCCGACCCGGCCAGCATCTCCAATACGTATGCCCTGCCGCTGCGTATCACGGGGACATCCATACGGAGCGAAGAAAATCCGAATGGCGCCATCCGTGAAGGCGGGGAAACGGCGGTGATTGTCATCAAGTACATCAGCGGCTATTCCGGCACCTATTACAGGGTCGGAAGCGAAGTCGAAGTGGATGCCTCCGGCGCCGAAATCGGAGAGCCGGTCCTGTACAATGACAAGGATTTGATCAATAACCCGACTGTGGCCATGACCACCATATCACGATACGGCGTCACCCGCACGGGAATGGGAAGCAGCACTGCCGGAGGCATGAATCTGTATGTCACGGAAACCGAAAGCACGGAAGCATTCACGGTAAGGCTTGAATCGCTGAGATCGGGCGGCGTCATCGAGGACGGCTATTCGGCCCGATACGTGCTTGAGGGAGACTGGACTTTCTACAGCGGAGACGAGATTGCACCTCAGTTCGAACTGGACTACATATATTCGGCAGACGGCAGGCGCTACAAGGTTTCAGAGAAATTAGTTCTCCGCCAGTGGCCTGAACGTGACCTCAGAGTCGAAACATTTTAATTCAGCACAACATGAAAAAGACCGTATTTATCATAGCGGCTGCCGTTTTATCCGTATTCGTTTCCTGTGACAAGGAAGACGGGACCGCAGAGCCGGTATTTTCGGCAGCCCGGATTGCAGGCGAGGGGAAAGATCTCGCCGCCGACATCAACTCATATGTTCCGGTCGACCTGATATGGACTTCCGGAAGCTGGAACGGAGAAGGAGGTATCTCCTACCGCGCCCTCGTCGACAGGGAGAACGGGGATTTTTCCGAGCCGCTCCTTGAACTTGTGCCCGAAGAAGGGACTCTCTCGGTATTCATAACGCAGGCCCAGATGACTGACATTTGGGAAACCGTAGCAGGACCGGAAGATCCCGGCTCCACGGAAGACCAGACTGCCGTCATCAAATGGGCGGTGGAGACTGTCGCCGGAGAAAATACAAGCCTGAGCAGCTCCCAGAGAATCATCCTTACAAAAGAATATATAGAAACCATAACGTTCGAAGCCGGCATGCCGCTTTTCATGGCAGGAGACGGGGCATCCGAAACGGGCCAGGAAATGAGCTGCATCTACGAACATCCGTTCAAGACCGAAGGCGCGAACTATTCCGACAATCAGGCTCACGGGATGCCTGTGGATTATGAAATATACACGACGCTAAATGCCGGCGAGCCGGTATATCTGGCATACGGGGACTCCTTCAACGAGCCGGACGGATATCTGACATTCCCTGACGCTGAACTCAACACCCCTGGCAGCTACGAATGCGTTCCGGAAATCCCTCAGGACGGATTTGCCGCCGGAGAAACATCCGTCTACAGAATCAGGATCGATGCATCAGGAAGCCAGATACTGATACAGAAAGTCAACAGCGTAAAAATCAGATGCTTCGGCCGCGAGCCGAACAAGAACGGCAAATATGTAGCCGGAACGACGACAGACTTCGACATGACGTACTCCGGCAAAGGCGTATGGACATGCGCCGGATTTGACCTGAAATGGGGAGGTAACACATTCGACGGCAGATTCGACGGATTCAAGTTCTTCGTGGAGATGGACGGAGAAACGGGACAGACACTGTACGGGCACAGCGATGACGGACAGATCGCAAATCCGGCCACGGCCGAAGAAGCCGCAAGCCTGCAATTACGGCTGGTGGCAGGAGGCGGAGCCACGAACAAGAGCATATTGAGATACCCGTTGCCGCTGATTTCGGATACGGTCAACCCGGCATACTCCGCAGACGTCGTCCTGCATCTGAATTTGGACAACGGCAACTTCTATTACCATGAATTTACAAACGCAACAGCCAAATAACATTAAACGCAATGTTTGAAAAGACAATAATAGCATTGGCCGCACTCGCCCTGACCATGTCGCCGTTCTGCCATGGTCAGGAAATGGCGGCAGAGCCGCAGGCGCCTGCCGGAAAAAGGCAGGTCAGGCTGATAGCACTTGCAAACCCTCTCGGCGGCGGAGAATGGATGCCTACCAAGAAACGCGGATTAGACAAGGACTATACTGCGCAGGACATCCTCGAAATGATAGAGGAGCTGAAACCCACTTGTTTAGAGAGATTCATAACAGGCTGGCAGGATCCGGACAGGCTCGTCCCGGTAAGGGAGGGCTGTCCTCCGATGACAGTCCTGGAATTTCTGAATGCCGCCATCCTTGCCGGAGGCGAGGGATGCGAAATAGTCCCGAAACTCAATCTACAGTGGCTCAAGAACGAGCGCAGCGCAGCACTTTTCTGGAAGTCCGCGCAGGAACTGTATGACCTGCCGTTAGTGCGCCCCATTAGGAATATCAACCTCGACGTCTGGGACCACTACTGCAATGAAATACATACCACGCAGGAAGAACGCGACGAGATGTTCCGAAGGCTCAGGGAAATCGGATACGAAAAGATAGGCGTGAACATGACCGGACTGTACAGGGTCAACCATCCGGAAATAGACTATGCCGACTTCAACATTGACAAGAATACCTGGGAAGTGAAGGAATCCGCAATAAAGACCCTCAGGCAGTTTCCGAACATCAAGGAACTCTACATGTACATCGACTACCCGGGCCCTATGGACGCTTTCCGGACCAATTCACCTGACAGACAGGCGGAAATCTACTGCAAGAACATATTCCCTTACCAGAAGAAATTGGGCTTCACCTTCGTCTATGCCGTCATCCAGGATTCATGGAATGCCAAGGAAAGCGTGACAAGCGAAGACGGGCCTTATCACGGAAAGACAATGTACGACATCACGAAGGAACTCCTTTTCAAACCGTTGGAATAATTCAAACATAGCCGGATATGCTGTTTTCAAATAATACATACGGGATGGTGCGGGCAATAATGGCGGGAATCTTCCTTTCCCTGTCTCTCTGCACCTGCTCAACGACGGATGTCTCCGACAACAAGGGATTCCACCCGGACTTGCCTGCATCCGGAGAAGAAAACGGAGGAAACGGGAATCCGTCCCAAAAAGAACACCTCCGCTACATCCGCATAGTGGCCATAGCGAAGCCGTTCTCGTCTCCGGACAAGGGGGAATGGGTGCTGAACAAGGCCCGCGGGCTTGATACGGACTATACGGCCCAGGATATCATTGAAATGGTCGAGGACCTGAAACCGCACAGAATCGAAAGAATCCTGACCGGCTACGCCAACGAAGACATGCAGGTCCCGGTCAGGGACGGGGAGGAGCCCATGACCCTTAAGGAATTCCTGAATGCAGTGATGGCGGCCGGAGCTGAAGGATGCGACATTGCTCCGAAACTGGACCTGTCCTGGCTCGGGAACGAGAAGCAGTCCCAGTTTTTCTGGGACAGCGCACAGAAACTGTACGACATGGAACTGGACCGTCCGATACGCTGCATAAATTTAGACTGCTGGAACTCCCTTGTGGATGAGCAGCAGACCACTGCGGAAGAACGTTCCGCCATGTTCAAAAGGCTCCGGGACATCGGCTACACCGAGATAGGAGTAAACATGACCGGGCACGTGAATGACAACGACCCGGAAATAGACTATGTCGTCTTCACCCTGAAAAAGGATACGTGGACCATCAATACCACGGCTTTGGAACGGGTAAAAAGCTGGCCGAACATCCAGAAGATTTTCCAGTACATAGACTATCCTTCGCCGTTTACAGAGTTCTTCACGACGTTGTCCCCCGACGAACAGGCCGACATCTACGCCGACAACGTCGTTGCCAGGCAGGATGAGTTAGGCGTCACCTATGCCTGGCCCATAATCCAGGGAGAATGGGATGCCAACGCCCACAGAACATCGGAAAACGGAAGATGGAAGGGAAAGACCATGTTCGAAGTGTTCAAGGAACTGATGTACAAATAAAAAGATCTCAAGCGTTTAGAATGAAAAAATCCTTATTGCTCATACCATTGGCCGGTGCCCTGCCGCAGATGATGCAGGCGGAAAAGCCGAATGTCATACTGATTCTTGCAGACGACCTCGGATACGGGGATGTCTCGGCCATGAATCCGGAATCGAAAATCCATACAGTAAATTTGGACGCGCTGAGCCGCGGCGGCATCACATTTACTGACGCCCATGCGACTTCCTCGCTGTCCACGCCATCCAGATACTCGATTCTCACGGGAAGATATTCATGGCGCACCCCGATGAAATTCGGAGTCCTCAACGGATACAGCAAAGGCTGCATGATAGAAGAAGGGCGCGGAACCCTCGCCACCATGTTTTCCGAAGCAGGCTATGAAACGGCCTGCTTCGGAAAATGGCATCTCGGCTGGGACTGGACATTGAAGGAAAATGCCAGAAACAACAAGGATGTCGATTTCAGCAAGCCGGTCAGGAACGGAGTTACAGACAGGGGCGGCTTCGATCATTTCTTCGGCATCGTGGCCTCGTTGGACATGCCGCCGTATGTCTATGTGAAAGACGACATGCCTACCGCCATACCTGACCGGACTGCGGAGAAGATGACCGGACTGAAACTTTTCCGCTCCGGCCCCATTGCACCTGATTTCAGGCCGGAAGAGTGTCTTCCGACATTTTTCCGCCATGCGTCAGATTTCATTGACAACCACAAAGACAGCGGCAAACCGTTTTTCATATACCTTCCGGTCAACGCCCCGCATACCCCGGTTCTCCCTTCAAAAGAATATGAAGGACGTTCGGGCATAGGTCCGTACGGAGACTATGTCCTGATGCTGGACGATCTGATAGGCAAGCTCGTCCAAAGGCTGAAAGACAACGGCCAGTGGGAAAATACCATCATAGTCTTCACTTCCGACAACGGCTGCGCGCCTGCCATAGACATTTCCGTACTTGAAAGGCAGGGGCACTTTCCGAGCTACATCTACCGAGGATACAAGACCGACATTTACGAAGGCGGACACAGGATGCCTCTTATCGTGACGTGGGGTGACCGCTATGATGGCAAACGGGACAGTTCGCTCATATCCCTGAGTGATTTTTACGCGACCTTTGCGGAAATGACAGGCTACAAGATTCCGGATGATGAAGCCGAAGACAGTTTCAGCTTCTGGAAAATCCTCTCCGGAGAAGGGGAAGGGACCAGGACGGACCTGATTTCGCTCTCGGGGAAAGGCGCCCTGGCCCTCAGGGAAAAGGACAGTAAGTTGATTTTCTATGCAGGCTCGGGCGGGCAGTCCTACCCTGCGGCAGATGAACTCGAAGGTCTTCCGCCAATGCAGCTGTATGACCTGCAGGAAGATCCGCGGGAGCAGACAAATCTCGTGGAAGAAGAAAAATACAGGTCTCTCGTAAAACGGCTTACCGAAAAAATGAGAAAATATGTGGACGAAGGACGTTCCACGCCGGGCAAGCCGCAGAAAAACGAGGGAAAACAGGAATGGGAATTTACCGAATTGTTTTAGATATGTCAAAATTACAGGCTATGACTCTCGGCGGGCTGGCATTGGCCGCCCTGCCTTCATGCGGAGCCGGAAAAGTTGCCGACAAACCGCAGAATGTACTATATATAATGACGGACCAGCAGAGCTACTACATGATTTCAGCTCTTGCCGGACGGCTGGGAAAGGATGACCCCTATGCCGGGAAAGACCGCTACCTGTCCACCCCGAATCTCGACCGTCTGGTCGAATCGGGCTACACGTTTGCGAACTGCTATGCGGCGCATCCAGTTTCCGGTCCGTCCCGTTTCGCCCTGCTGACCGGAGAATCCCCCAACCGCTACGGCATGACCGGAAATTTCACGCCGAACGGCGCCCGGAGCAGTGAAATGCTGGAAAACATATCTTCCCGCGCCATGGGTGTGCTGTTCCGCAATGCAGGCTACGAAACATTCTATGCCGGGAAAGTGCATCTTCCATGGGCCAACGGGCACACAGGGAAAGGCTCCATCTACGAGCCGCCTTACCGTTACGGTTTCGACCATTACCTGACTGACGACGACAGGGGCGAACTTGCCGAAGAAGGAGCGAAATTTTTCTCCGAATACAAGGGAGACAAGCCGTTCCTGCTTTTCCTTTCGTTCATGAATCCGCATGACATCTGCATGACCCAGGTATTGTTCAACGACAAGCAGTTGGAAGACTTCCACACTGACGAGATAGACATGCGGGCCAGGAAAAACCAGATCGAATGGAGAGGAGTGTACCGGAAGATGGATCCGTCCCTTTTCGACAGTGATTCACTGGCAGAAATTCCTGCCAATGTCGCTCCTACCGACAGGTACCCTTATGCGCATGCAAGACGTCAGTTCGCCATGAACGAGCATAATATGCGCGTGC